>PLKR01000439.1:297-4987 GCA_003140655.1 Acidobacteriaceae bacterium
CTCCACTCCATGAAATACGGCGCGTGGAGTTTGCCATCTGGAGTGGCCGTGATCGCAACAGGTGGAAGACAACTTGTGGGATTTGCCTGATGAGATGCGCAGGAGAGCTGACCCTCGGCAAATCCTGGAGTAAAGACTTGATTCGCGACGGTGGTTGCGTCTACCGCGCTGTTGGGCACTCCCGGCGCGATGGCTGTGCCGCCCACGGTACCGAGGAGTCCTCCTTGAAACGTTTTATCGTATGGAGGATTCGTGCCGATCAGGTCGGCCACGCTGCCCGGCAAGATATCGCTGAAAATCCCGAAGCCGGTGCGGAGTATGGATTTCGGCTCGACCTGCCACGCGATTGCCGTTCTCGGCTGCAGAATGGCCAGCGGCGTGGACGAGAAGAGATTACCGAGATGAGTTTGAATCGCGGCGTTCAGCGGTTGATTGACATCATGTGAGATGGAACTGAAAGAGCCGCTCAGACGGGCGACTTGATCATGAGGATTCAGCGGGTTGGAGTTGAAGGTGTCGCGCAAGCCGAACGTCCAGGTGAGTTTGCGAGTTACTTTCCAGGTGTCTTGCGCGTAGAGATCGAGATTAAGAAAGTTGAAAGGCTCGTTGGGGTTTGAGGGGAACGTTTGCGAGGCGGTGTTCGCTACTCCATCGATAAATTGCTGCAAGTTCGCATAGGTCACGGTGGGAACCGTGCCTTCCCCGAAGTCATAGTCGTTCAGGCGGAGGATACGGGTGTTGGTTCCGAACCGCAGTTCGTGAGCGCCATAGTTCCAAGCGAGGTTGTCATTGATGAAGAAGCGGGAGGCGCGCCGGCCTTGAACCCAGGTGTTGTCGAGCCCTCCGATGGGCGTGAAGGGGTTCGCGCCGCTGCCCTGCAACACGATGGGGAAAGCCGAAAGCGTCTTCTGCAAGTCGTTTGGGCCGAACAGGCTTTCGTACCAGGAGAATGCGGGATTGAAGTAGTTCACCAGGTTCTGTGAAAAGACGTGCGTGTGCCCTGCGGCAAACGAATAGAGAGGCTGAGGCGACACCGCATCAAACAACGAGTTGATGGGATCGGTATAGGCGGCTTGTACACCTGTGTCTGCCTGAAAACGAAACCAAGTAGTATCTTTCTGGTTGATGTTGTAGTCGACGCGCACGGTTTGCACCTGTTCGTGGTCGTCGCTGGAGTGCGAAACACTTTGCCGGTTGGCGCAACCCTCCCCCGCCGCAAGCGGACAGCTGAGTATGGCGGTGGGTGTGCCGCCGGTATTTTCATAGAGCGAGAACATCTGTTGATAGAACGGGACCAACGGCGGAGGAAGTTGCTGCACGACATATTGTTGGAATGCAGCGCTGGGAACGATTGTCGGGGTGACGATGGGCAGTGCGATGCGAACCCACTCACTGTCGAAGAAGAAAAACAGCTTGTTGTGCGCGATCGGGCCGCCCACACTGCCTCCAAAATGATTCACAGTTGCTCCCGGCTTGTGATTCCCCGGTGTCGCGTTGGTGAAGTAGTCGGCTGCATTCAGTAGCGAACTATTCCACAGTTCATAGAGATTGCCGTGAAACTGATTCGTGCCAGACTTGGTGACGTAGTCGACTTGGGACGCTCCATACCTTCCTTGATCCACCGAATAGGAAAGAGTGTTGACCGTCACTTCCGAAATTGAATTCAATCCGAGGACGAGGTTGGTGGAAAGGCCGCTGTTGAGNNTTGGTGAGCGGATCGTTGGTTTCCAGTCCGTCAACTATGTAGCCGTTGGAGAGGGCGGGCAGGCCGTTAAACTCCACGTTGCCATACCCGTTGCTGCCGCCGACGAAGTCGTTGCTGCTGCCCGCGGTGTTGATGAGGGCTCCGGGAGAAAACTGCAGAGGATAGGTTAGGTCCCCGCCCGGATTTGGAAGATCCTCCAGCGCCGGCGCGTTCAGAGTGGTGGAAGTATTTGCGTTTTCCGGGTTGATGAGTGGAGCTTCGCTGTTGACCTCAACCACCTCATTGGAGTGAGCGACTTTCAGCGTGAAATCGACGGTCTGTTTCTGGCCTAAACCCGAAACAACACGGTCATTTTGCAGCGGTTCGAAGCCGAGCGCTTCCGCTCTGACCGAGTAGGCGCCAGGCTTTANNGCGTCCTTGACTTCGCCAACGATGGCGCTTGTGGTTTCGCCTTGCGCCAGTGCTTGCGGCGGAGAAAGCGAGGCCACGACCGCGAGAATGAGCGCCACCGGAAGGAAACGCATCACGACTTTACGACTCATTGTGTTCTCGCTCACAGGCAACCGACATGGCGTGGCTTCCCCAGATTGATTAACTGGGGATTATCATACACAGTTAACCATAGTTAATCAACAACGCCTGGCCGGAGTGGCGCTGCGGCTTTCTCCGCGATGAGGAATTACAATCGCACATTGGCAATCGACGACGAAAATATACAAATCCAACAGTCCGTGGTGTGCCGGTTGAGGTGCTGTTCTGAATTCGTAACAACCGGGCGGTGAAGTTGTTTTCCCGCACAAACTGCGATATCGTGTCAGCGTTTAAGTCGCTTCCCCTCCCATAACCCTGGGCCAAATACCCAGTTGTGTACTTGCGCTGCGGCGTGGGCCGTCAGCCATGCCGGACCAGCGGGAAAGAAGGAAGCCATGCCCAACTTCGCCCAGATTGACAAAGTCATTCAGGCAAACCTGGATAAATTCAGGAAACCCGGAGCACTCACCGTCAGACCCGGATACAAGATCAGCGGCGGCTGGATCACGCAGCAACCCGCGATTGTTGTAACCGTACAGAAGAAAATCCCGAACATCAATCCGAATGATGCCGTGCCTTCAAGCGTGGGCGGCGTTCCAACCGATGTGCGGGAAGCCACCACAATCCAGAAACTGCGGTACACGTCACCGGAGAGGCGCGCGGCCCTCACCGCGATGATGCGTCCGGAGTTCCAACAACCGGAATTCCCCCTGGAGCGTGATGTCCAGACCGGCAAGTTGCTGGCGAAAAAGGCGCCTCCAGCGGCCGTGGCGGAGCACACGGCCAAGCCGAAGGTGCCGTACACGGCACCCGCAAATTGTGCGCTCACGCCGGTGGAAGATACGATGTCCATTACCTGTAATGTCAGTCCCGATGCGGGCTGGTTGGAGCTGAGTGAATTCCTCAAGAACATCAACAGTCAACTCACGGTCGGAATGTACGACTGCACGTCCGCGCATGTGTTAAACGGACTGCTGGCGGGACTNNAGCAAAGCCCTGGGGAAGCGGGAACAATTTGCCTGGGCGGCTGAGGGAAACGATCCCATGGTCACCAAGGCAATTTTTCCCAACGCCTACCACATCAAGGCGGCGGTGAAGGACCACACGTCTTTCTGGTTGTCCAGCGGGAACTGGAACAACTCCAACCAGCCGGACATCGATCCTTTTGCCGCGGGTGCGAATAAGGCCCAGATTGACGCCACCGCGAATAAGAGTGACCGCGATTGGCACGTGATTGTTGAGCACGCCGGACTATCGAAAACATTTGAAACGTATTTGTTGAACGACCGTGTTCAGGCGGCAAAGGTGCAGGTCAAGGCCACACCCGCCGCTGCGGCAGCCGTGAACCCGTTGCTCGAAGCGCTCGCGGAGAGCCCGGAAGCGCCGGTCCGCGGCGCGAGCACGGCCTGGCAGTACTTTCAGCCGAAGACCATCACCAACCAGAAGATCAAAGTGCAGCCTTTGCTCACTCCCGACAAGGGCGCCGGCAACTATGCCAAGAACATTCTGACGCTGATTCAATCGGCCCAGAAGACACTCGACATTCAAACTCAATACATCCACCCGCCCAAGCAAGGCGTGGACGCGGCGTTCCAGGCGCTGATTTCCGCCGTGCAGGACCGAATCAAGAACAAAGTGCAAGTCCGCGTCATCCTGAGTGAATACGAGGCGACGGGGGGCTGGCTTGAGAAATTGCAGGAAGCCGGCCTGGACACTTCTGTGGTGCGCATCCAGAACGGCGTTCACAACAAAGCTTTTGTTGTGGATTCCAAAGTCGTTGCGCTGGGCAGCCAAAACTGGTCGGGCGATGGAGTGTTGCGCAATCGGGATGCATCGCTCATCATCTACAACCAGGATGCGGCCCAGTATTTCGAACAGATCTTCAGCTACGACTGGACCGCCCACGCCAAGCAGAAGCTCACTTCCGAGGTCTCCACGTCGTCCAAATCGAACTCGAGGAATGTAGCGGCCTGATTGAGTTGCAGTGTTCAGGCATAGCCAGGCCCGCGCGCCCTGTGCGCGGGCCTGTTTTATGTTAGTGCTTGCGTAAGAAAAAGTTGACTCTAAAGTTCCGCACAAAGCCGGCAACGGTGTAGCATTCTCTGGTCTTAGTCGAATCGCCGAAATTTCCCTATGGCCGCGCAGCCCCATAGCCCGAACCAGGAGTCCTGGCCGGAATTGCCGCTGGAGGCTTGGCAGGATACTTATGCCACGCTGCACATGTGGACGCAGATTGTGGGCAAGGTGCGGCTGGCGCTGAGCCCGCGGGTCAACCACTGGTGGGAGGTTCCCCTTTATGTCAGCGCGCGGGGACTGACGACTTCCGCGATTCCCTATGGAGACGCGATTTTCGAAGTTCAATTCGATTTTATCGAGCACAAGCTGATCATCCAGACCAGTTGGGGTGCGTCGAAGACGATGGCGCTCAAGCCGCAATCCGTCGCCGACTTTCAT
>PLKR01000525.1 GCA_003140655.1 Acidobacteriaceae bacterium
ACGCTTCTTCTCGAAGAGCCTTACGGCAAGCTGGGATTCTTTACGGCCACGGGACATGCGGCGGTGTATTTGTCTGGGGTTTGCGCCGAGACGCCTCTGGTGCTGCGTCCCTGCGCCCCTGGAGAGTTGGGAGTCGTCATCAGCCGTTATGACGGAGTGGGCGGGTACGACTGGGTGGCGATCCCGCTGATCCCTTATCTTTACGCGGTCGAGCGGCCGGAGGATATTCCGTTGTTTGTGGACCCGAAGATGGTCACCTTTCTGCGCGACCAATACCGCCGTAAGCATCTGGAAGGGGTCGCGCCGGATCGGGACAACGGAGAAACTCCGGGCGGAAACTGGTATGAGCTTGTGGGCACCGCTTACGACCGCACGACGTATGCGTTTGAACTCGAAACCTCTTCGGCACAGGACCAGGCCTTTATCCAGAGGTACAATTCGTCGCCGAATCGTTCGCACTTCCACCTCACCTACCGGAACTGCGCCGATTTTGCCAAGGACGTGATCAATTTCTACTACCCGAAATCCCTGCACCGGAGCGTGGTCGCCGATGTGGGAATCACAACGCCGAAGCAGATGGCGAAGACCATGATCAAGTTCAGCGCCCACCATCGGCGATTGCAGTTCTCGCGGTTTGTGATCCCGCAGGTTCCGGGCAGCGCCGCGCGCAGCACGCGGGTACATGGCGTGGTCGAATCCTTCCTCAAATCAAAGAAGTACATTGTTCCCAGTGCCGTGGTCAGTCCGATCTTTGCAGGGTGCGTGTTGGCTGTCTATGAGGGCACGGGTGCGGGCCGCTTTGATCCGGCGCGGCAGGCGATGGTGTTCAATGCCGAGCGCGCTCTGGAGCCGCCGCTCGGGGCCGAGGATCGCCNNGCGCGCCTGGAGAAATGGCGACACCTGTTGCGTCACGCCGCTCCGGATCTCGATGCTCAGGGGCGTCCGGTCTTGCGGATTCCCATGGGAGAGGAAGTGGTGAGTGTGGGCGTTTCAGGCAGCAACATCCTGGCCAATGACGCGCCCGAGCCATTCACGCAGGAGCTTCTGGCGGCTCGGCTGCGCGATGAACTAAGGCGTGGAAAACCGCCGAAGGCTTCGGAAAGCGATGTTACGCGCGACTGGAACCTGCTGCAGAAAGCCATGAACGGCTCTGACGCTGAGATGGCCGCGCCGTCCCGCAGACCGCCGCAGCCTGGCTTCCAAGCGCGCACCGACCGCGCTGGTAATCAGCCCTGATTGACCGAACACTTCCTCAGGGTCTGAAGTCCAAATTTCTTTTCCACGACTGATGGCACCCTTCGGCGCGCTTCGCTTGCTCAGAGCAGCCTAAGTGCTGGAAGTCTTGCCCTTCCCGAGCGTAGTCGTGATCCAGGTCAACTATGAAAACGGACTACTGTGGCTGGTCCGGCTGCTGGGGTGGTTGCCCCGGCGGAATTGCTGCACCGGGCCTGCCCGGAGGGTAGATCCCCGGTTGCCCAGGCTGTTGCTGCATCTGTAATTGCCGCTGCTGCATCTCTTGCAGCATTTGTTGCGGAGTTTTTGCTCCGGGCTGATCCGCGGGAGCCGCCGGTTGTTCCGCTTCCGCTGTGCCCGGTTCGGGGGTCTCGTCAGCGGCGTCATCCGTGTCGGCCACGGGAGCATCCGCCGCGGCGTTGGCTACGGCTGGAGACGGGCTTGCGTTGCCGGCGGCTGCCGGTTGAGTTGGCGTGTCCGATGTCTTGGCCACCAGGACGACCCGCACCAGGAGATTGGCGTTGTCCGGGGAACCCAGCAATATGTAATTGAAACGTGATCCATTCAGCAGCTCGGCCATGACTTCTCGGGCCGGACCCGGACCCAGGCGGGTCACCACTCGCTCATTGGCAGTGGACGGAATTTCGATGTCGGCTGAGGTGTGCTTGCGCACGCCCCGCAGAATGTCACCCAGCGTGGAGTTCGGCGCGACAATCGTCAGCAGCCCATCCTGATAGCTCACTTGGGGCGGCACCGCCGGAATGGCATCCAGCGGAATCTGGGGCACGGGCCCTTGCGGTCCCGAGGGCAGTGGAGGCGGCAAGGCGGCTTGCTTCTTAACTTTGTGGACGCGAGGCGGCGCTGTCTGCGTGTCAGCCCATCCCCCAACCGGCAGGCACAGGGCGCTCGCCACCAGCAACCCGGCAAACTTTAAGCCCGCGCTCATGAGAAACCCTCCGCTTCGATCTTTACTCACTGCCCCAACTCACTACCCATTCTCGGGGAGACGGTAGATGTGTAACAGCAATTTTAGCACCGCTTTGGGCCCGGAGTGCCCGCTAACCACCACCCCACACCTTCTCTTAGAACGTATTGACTTTACTCTCTTGCAGGCAGAACTTCGATACCAGGCGCAGACCCAGATGTGCAACTCTTTGCACTTACTGGAATTTGCGTGGAGCGTACAATTTTTCTCTTGGGGGAGGGAAAGAAATGCTTGGCGCAGGCTGCCTGTTGAAACGGGGATTTGCCAAGAGCAGAGCGCCATTAACAATTCGGCTCCGTAGCATTCTGCTAAGGTTTGCCGCCTTGCCGCTGCTGATATTTTCCGCGTCGAGTGGTCGGGCGGAAAGTTGCCTCATCGCCAGCGATTTGGACAACGCCACGCGCACCGCGCTCACTGCCGCCGCTCTTCGCTACTTCGACTTGGCCGCAAAGGGTGATACGGCCTCGCTCCGACAGAGAGCGCTGCCCAATGTCGCCTCCGATTTTTCAGTCATCGAGACCACCGTCAAAGACAACCAATCTGCCCTTGCCAGTTCCAAGGCCGCCGTTCGACCACCCTTTCTGCTGGTAGCGGAAGGCGCAGCATCCATCACGCGTGCCGAATTCTACTGCGGTGTTTTTGGGAGCAAGGGCCAGACCCGCGACAGCGCTGTCTTCTCCTTGAACAATCTTTCGCCCGGCAAGTATGGCGTGGTCATCCTGGACGCACCGTTATCGAAGGGCGCATACACGGTTTCGTTGATCCTGCAGCAGGAGGGTTCCGACTGGAAGTTGGGAAACCTCTATATCCAAGCCGTGGAATTTGCCGGCCACGACAGCAGTTGGTTTTCCTCGCGCGCCCGCGACTTCCAGGCCAAGGGCCAAATGCACAATGCCTGGCTCTACTATCTTGAGGCGATCTCCCTGGTCTCACCCCTGCCGTTCATGAGCACCAAGGCTTCCGACGACCTTTACGACGAGTCGCAGAAGTTACAACCGGCCGATTTCCCGGCCGAGGGCAAAATAGCAGATCTTTCTTATGGAACCGCAACCTACAAGCTCACTGCGGTTCTTCCCCTGGTTGTGAGCGATGATCTGGACTTGATCGTGAGGTATGAGGCAGCGGACATTTCCAACACGAGCCAGGCTTACCAGAGCAACGTCGCCGTGATGAAAGCGCTGTTGGCGAAATATCCCGAACTCAGAACCGCGTTCGCAGCCATGGTGGCGCGCGCTGTGGATCCCAGCGGCCGCGACTACGGCACGATGCTGGCGATGAAGGAGATCAAATAGCAGTGGTCATTGGTCAGCGGTCAGTGGCCGGTTCTTGCTCCAGCAGGCACTCTTTCGGATCTTTGTCGTCGCGCAGACCCAGGAACACGGGGGCTCGCAACTTTGGGCCGCTTCCGGTGCTCGTGCCATCTGTCCATTCCGCGAACTCGATTTCGGCCACGAGTTCTGGCTTCACCCAGTACACTTTTCTGAGCGCCTCAACTTCGCCGTGGAACGGGGTCTTCTTGGTCTCGCGCTTCTTCAACAGCTTCCAAACTTCATCGAGCGCCTTGTGGTCGAATCCGCTGCCCGCCTGTCCCACGTGAATCAACCTGACCTGACTGTCATAGAGTCCGAGCACGACCGACCCGAAATGTGCGCGGCTGCCCTCGGGTTCTGTGTAGCCGCCGATCACGCATTCCAGGCGGTGCGTGATCTTGATCTTCAGCCACTCGCTGGTGCGCCGCTCCTGGTAAATGCTGTCGCGCTTCTTGGCCAGAATGCCCTCGAGGCCTTTCGCGCGCGCCATCTCGAACAGCGCCTTGCCTTGCTTCTCGTAATGATCGGAGTAGCGTACGGAATCTCCCGTGATGAGGATCGAAGCTAATCTCTTCTTGCGCTCTTCGAGCGGAAGCTTTCGCAGGTCGTAGCCATCGAGATAGAGCAGATCGAATGCGTAATACAACACTGGGACATCCGCCTTGGTCGCCACGCGCCGCCCGCCGGGACGAAAGCCTGTCCGCTGCTGCATCAGGCTGAACGATGCCCGCCCCAGGTCGTCGAGCGCGACCACCTCGCCATCGAGGATTGCGCTCTTCGCATGGACGAAGTTCGGAAGATCTTTCAGCTCGGGAAACCGCGGCGTCAGCTCATTCTGATTCCGTGAAACCAGTCGCAGTTTGCCGTCCTCGATAAAAGCTACGGCGCGGTAGCCGTCCCACTTGATTTCAAACAGCCACCCCGCGCCGTCGAATGGTTCGTCTACAGATGTGGCCAGCATGGGATGAATGGCCGAGGGCATGGGGCGCTTAATTGCGCCAGATGCTGCTGGGGCAGGAAGTGCATTCACCACGGGGGGCGCAGAGGACGCCGGGTACTTCTTAGAATCGGATTGGGCGGAGTTTGCCACCGAAGGCTGCGTCGCTTCAACTCTCGGTTCTTGATTTACCCTGTGCTCCTCCGTGCCCTCTGCGTTCAGTTTTTGGCGTTTTTTTTTAGCGGCCGGCTTCTTTGCGAGATTCTTCTTATCCAGCTTCGCCACAGCGTCGGCTAGCCACGCCGCTTTCAATTTCCCGCGACCTGCTGGACGGCTTCTCCATTCTGCGGATCCCGCGTCTCCCGCAATCTCGGCCAGGCTTCGCTTACTTAGCACTGACTCGTCGTACTCATCAATGTCGTAACCTTCGACCTCATGGTCGTCATGCTTCTTGATCAGCAGCCATTCGTTGCCCTTGCTTCCGGGACGGCGGCCCTTCATCTTTACCAGCGCGAAGTCTCCCTTCAACTTCTTGCCGTCGAGACGGAACTTCAAATCACCCTTGGTCAGCATCGCGGCGGCTTCGGCCTCGGTGCCCGGCACATATTTTCCCTGCACCGGAACCGGAGAAAGCGGCTGCCAGGTGCCCACATCCCAAACCATCACCGTGCCCGCGCCGTAGTTGCCTTCCGGGATGATGCCCTCGAAATCGAAATACGAAACCGGATGATCCTCCACCTGCATGGCGAGCCGCTTGTCCGCCGGATCGAGCGACGGCCCCTTGGGCACCGCCCATGATTTCAGCACGCCCTCCATCTCCAGCCGAAAGTCATAGTGCAGCCGCGTGGCGTCGTGCTTCTGCACCACAAACCGGTGCCCCGCCTTGGTCTCGACTTTTGCCGGAGGCTCCGGCGTCTGCTCGAACTTGCGTTTCCGTTTGTATTCTTCCAGCGCCATAGATAGGTTCGACTACATTTAACCACAGAGGCACAGAGTCACAGAGAAAACCATGTGTGGGTTGAATCCGGCCGCGTGGGGACGATAAAGTGCACGAGAGCTTGTGTGGGGACGGCGCCCTCGCCCGTCCATGCCGAGCGAAGCTCGGCAGCCGCCCGCGCCACAGCAACCCTGGTTTCGCTTTAGAATGCTTGCACACATGCAACGCGAATTCCCTGAAACTCCGCTGGTCGGCGTGGGCGCCATCATCATCGAAGACGCCCGCGTGGTTCTGGTGAAGCGCGGTCACCCGCCGCTGCAGGCCGAATGGTCTATCCCCGGAGGCGTGCTCGAAGTTGGCGAACTGGTGCGCGAAGCCGCCATCCGCGAGGCTCGCGAGGAAACCGGACTCACCGTCGAACCCAGCGAGCTCCTCGGCGTCTATGACCGCGTTCTGCGCAATGCCGAGCAGCGCGTGCAATATCACTACGTTTTGATTGATTTTCTATGCCGCCGGGTTGCGGGAGAACTCGCCGCCGCCAGCGACGCGGCCGAAGTCAGGTGGTTCACGCGAGANNATGTCGCTGCCTGGTCCCTGGAATATCTCATTTAGGCGCCTGCGGTGCCGGCTGTGCGGCTCCGGCTCGCGTGTAGCCTTCTGGAATCTCCAACAAAGCCGGGTCCGGCTCTCCACGCGTGATATGAGTAACTGTTAGCGTTGTGGTTCCGGTGCGCGGATCGCTGTGTTTCATCACCACGTTAATCCGCAATTCATCTGAATACCAATATTCATCCGTGATGGAAATCTCCTTGCCGGTCTCGTTGCCCTCGGCAGGAATGATCTGAGTCTCGCGCACGCCGCGCGCCAACACTCCCTCAATCTCCTGGCTGCCAAGATCTTCTTCTTTTGAGAAATCGTTCTGGGGTACGCCGCTAACGGAAGGTGAGCCAAAACGCACAGTTGGCGGCACCGTTGAGGGCGGGTGGTTCATGGTTTGAGTGTAGAAAGTTCGCGTGCGCGCATCGAGCTCCGTGGAAATGCGAGTTCGCGGATCGTACAGATGGATGTGCTCGATTTCCGGTGTACCCGTGCTGGTGGCGGGAATGAACGTCCGCGACTCGTTGTGAATGCGTCCGATGGCGTCGCGCGCCATACTCCGGATGCTTTTCAGGTTGAACACTGAACCGTCGGAACCGACTCTCGTGCGCTGAACGTCAACAACGGCACTGAACGGCGCGTTGGGAACCGGCGTCAGGAAAATACTTACCTGGGCCGAAGTACGCAGAACAGTGGCAGGGATGGTGAGAAGAAGGAACCCGGAGAAAGCAGCCAGAGAGAATCGCATATGCGCGCTCCATCGACCGGATCAACCGATAGCATACTCTGGCGCGAGGCAGCTTCACAACAGGATTCCCTTCTGGTTGACTTCCGTGGGCCCAAGTTTGCGGAGGGGCGGCCTAGCCTCTTGGCGGGGCAGGCAACACACCGAGTCAATCGTTCCTACCGCCGTCTGTGCTGTCATCTTCCCACTCCGCATCACACGCATGGCAGCGCCAGGCCGGCCGCTGCACGGGCATGGGCACGCGGAGGAATGCGCTCATGTAGGCGATGGGACGGTCTAACTCCTGAAAGTTCACATCCAGCGACCGGCAGTTGGGGCAGCGCGGCTGCTCGTACAGTCCGATGCCCTGCACGTAGAGACCTTCGAGAATCGGTTCATCGAGAAGTTTCTGCGCGTTCTCTACATCCGCGGCCCGCACATTGAGTTTGATTCCGCCGATGAAGTTCGAAATGAACCAGTCGAGCCGGACCAGGTTGTCGTCCGCTAGAAAGCATTCAATGCCCGATGACTCCAGACTGCCCTTCGCCAGCAGCGCCTCCGGCAGATCGCGAAACTGACGGATGGTCACAAGCTCGCGCATTTCCATTGCCTGCCGCGGCCTTGGCACCGCATCGCCAGGAAATTCGTCGTCAGGAAATTCAAGGTGCCTGCGGTCCATCTCATCTTCAAGCGCATCCCAGGCCAGTTCGGTCAGCGACTCCGCGCTCTGGGCAAGCTTCTGCAGCTCTCCATCCGTCATGCCGGCATAGTTATCCGCCAGCCGCCGCCGCTCGCGCTGTTCGTTCATAAGAAGATCGCCAGGTAGGATTCGTCCAAATAGGGCACCCGCCAAGCATACTTCGACGGACTGCAATCGGCCAACTAAGCATTTCAGGACAACAGAACGGCAACCGGCGCTGTCGACTGAACAGATTCCAGGGATGTGACTCCTTCACCGTTTGCTGCGTGATGTCATAATGCTTTTCGAGGCAGCGCGGAGCAAATTCCTTGAAGCCGCGTAGGAATATGTCCGGGAGACAACTCTATGGCAAGACGGCCCTCATCACGGGGGGCGCTGGCGGTATTGGCCGCGCCACAGCACTGCTTTTTGCCAGCGAGGGTGCGGCCATAGGCATTGTTGACTTGAATCAGGAACGGGGCCAGGAGGTCGCGCGCGAAATCTCAATAGCCGGCGGACGCGCGATCTTTGAACGTGCCGACGTTACCCGCTCTGCTGACTGCCGGCGTGCGGTCGAACGCACCGTCCACGAATTCGGTGGTGGCATTCACATACTCTTCAACAATGCGGGCATCATCCGCCGAGCCTCGGTGGTTGAGATCAGCGAGCAAGATTGGGACGCGGTGATGGCCGTCAACGTAAAATCCGTCTTCCTTATGTCCCGCGCAGTAATCCCCATTATGGCCGGGGCGGAGGGCGGATCGATCATCAATACTGCTTCCGGGTGGGGGCTGGCAGGAGGGCCGCGGGCCGCNNATTGACCACGGCCGGCAGAAGATTCGCGTAAACTGCATCTGCCCGGGTGACACAGATACGGCGATGCTGCGAAGCGAGGCGCGGCAGTTGGGCGAGGCAGAAGATCGATTTCTCTCCGACTCGGCCCGGCGTCCTCTGGGTCGCGTTGGCACGCCGGAAGAGATCGCACAGGCAGCACTGTATCTTGCCAGCGATGCAGCATCCTTTGTGACCGGGGCGGCGCTGGTGGTGGACGGCGGAGGGCTGGCGGGGTCAGGTTAAGAGCATGCGGTTGGAACACAAAGTCGCTCTGATCACAGGCGGCACATCCGGCATCGGCGAAGCCACGGCGGTTCTCTTTGCCAAAGAAGGCGCCAAAGTCGCGATTACGGGCCGCAACGAAAAGCGCGGCTATGCCGTTGCTGAGAAAATCATGAACGATGGCGGCAAGGCTATCTTCATTCGCTCCGATGTGCGCAAGGCGGAGGAGTGCCGTCATGCTGTGGATGAGACCCTCCGTGTCTTCGATCGGCTCGACATTCTTTTCAACAACGCCGGTGTTTTCTACCCGCACACTATTCTCGACTGCACGGAGGAAGAGTGGGACCTGCAGATGGATGTCAATCTGAAGGGAACTTTTCTGATGTCAAAGGCGGCTTTGCCCCGCATGATCGAGCAGCATCGTGGAGTCATCATCAACAACAGTTCCGGATGGGGGATTGCGGGCGGCGACGCGGCGGTTGCCTATTGCGCGTCCAAAGGTGGCGTTGTGCTGTTGACCAAGGCAATGGCCATCGACCACGGGCGGCAAGGAATCCGAGTGAACTGCATCTGCCCCGGCGATGTCGACACGCCCATGCTTCCCGAAGATGCGCGAATGCGCGGCTTGAAGTGGGAGGATTATCTGGCTGGATGCGCCAACCGTCCCTTGGGAAGGATCGGCACAACGGACGAGATCGCCAAGGCCGCATTGTTTCTGGCCTCGGATGATTCGTCGTTCATGACGGGCGCGGCCCTGGTGGTGGACGGCGGCGGGTTGGCGGACTGAGGATGCAAGTCGGAGTATTCTTCGGCGCATGGCAGTGAACCTTAGGGAAATGGCGGAAAAGATGGCCCACGCCGCCCGCGCGGGAGTCGCCATCGAGAAAGAGCGCCTGAAGAAGATTCTCGCCGAGCGCGAGAAGAAATCTCCGTCCCCATCCCGGTGACTCGTCACACATTGACCTGCACTATCGGAGCAAACGTTCCGGCCGCTCCTCAGCCTGATATCATGTGCCGATAAATTCAATCCACATGATGCGA
>PLKR01000375.1:0-2315 GCA_003140655.1 Acidobacteriaceae bacterium
GATCATCGCTCAAGCCGACCAGTCCACTGGCGGACGCACTCAGATCAGAGCCTTCGACTTCAACCTGTCGACCCTGACCGCACATCTGTACGGCATCATCATTCGCGGCACAGAGATGCCGAACTCGCCGTCCCTCCTGCAGATAGACAAGCTCACGGTCGGACTGAAGATTAAATCAGCAGTCCGCCGCCAAATCAGCCTCAGCGAATTGCTGATCGAACATCCGGTAATGNNTCAGGTTGATCGCAGCGGCAACAGCAACATTCCGCAAACGCCGCCGCAGAACTCCAGCAGTCATGCCAGCGTCTTCGAGTTGGCGGTTGGGCATGTGGCACTCAGCCACGGAGAGATCGACTACAACGACCGGAAAACGCCTTTGGATGCGGACCTTCACGATCTCAAAACAGATATTGGCTTTGAATCTCTGGCCACCCGCTACCGCGGTTCGATCTCGTACGATACTGGCCACCTGCGATACGGTACGTACGCGCCCCTGCCTCACGGTTTCAACGCGAGTTTCACGGCTACACCTTCGCTTTTCCGGCTCGACTCAGCCGTTATCACGGTCGCTTCTTCGGCGATCAAGCTCGCCGGGAACGTGACCAACTACAGCGCCCCTGCCGCGGAAGGAACTTACGACGTCCACGTGCATGCGCAAGATATGACTGAACTTTTGCCTACGCTCGGTCCGGCCGGCGATATTGCTTTGAAGGGAAACTTCCATTATCAGAATGCAAATGACCAGCCTTTTCTGAAAAGTATCCGGATAGACGGCGAGTTGGGCTCTGAAGTTCTGGCCGCGCTGGTTTCGAGCGGGCGTCTCGAAATTAGACACCTCCGTGGCCAATATCAAATTGCGGATGGTTCGTTGCACGTCAGCGGCATTGCAGCGGAGACCCTCGGCGGCCGCGTTAGCGCCAATCTAGATGTGAATCACCTCGACGGCACTCCTGCTTCTCGCCTGCGGGCCGCCTTGCGCGGCATCTCGCTCAGTTCGGCACAACATGCCTTCTTCAGATCCGAGCTCAAGCCGGTCGCAATTTCAGGGGCACTCGACGGCACAGCCGAGGCCTCGTGGAGCGGAAGTGTGAGCAATGCTCGTGCCCGCGTCGACGTTGTGTTGCGCAGCGTCGAAGGGAGGAGTGCTGTCCAGCCTTCAGCCAGAGATATTCCGATCAATGGCGCAATCCATGCCATTTACGATGGTCCCACGAACATCCTGACACTCCATCAAACAACTCTTCGTATTCCGGCCACCAGTCTCACCGCGGAAGGCCAAGTGAGCAACCATTCCCGACTCGAAATTCTNNAATGACCTCCATCGCCTGCTTGAACTGGTCTCGGTTTTCCATCCTATGCCGCGAGGGGCACCGGTCGTCGGGGGTTCAGCAAACCTGAATGCGACGGTGCACGGATCGATGCAGAGGCCTGAGATTTCAGCACGCCTGAGCGCGCAGAATCTTCAGGTGCAAGGCAGCGAGTGGAAGAGTGCAGATCTTTCGCTTCAGGCTGATCCATCCCGGATTGTTGTATCGAACGGCAGTCTGGTGAATGCGCATCGCGGCCGGGCTTCATGGGACGCAGTGATTGGGCTACGCAACTGGTCCTATCTTTCTTCCAGCCCGATCCAGGCCCATTTGTCGCTACGGCAAATGCAGGTTGCAGACCTGCAGCATCTGGCGAACGTGCAATATCCGGTCAGCGGAGAATTGTCCGCGGAGGTGTCTTTGAGCGGATCACAAATCGATCCTCGCGGATCCGGATCGGTCGAAATCGCGAATGCGCACGCTTATGATGAGCCGCTTAAGGCTCTGGCCCTGACGTTTCACGGGGATAAGGGTTCTATCGTTTCCGGCTTCCATGTCAGCGCCGA
Source organism: Acidobacteriaceae bacterium (assembly GCA_003140655.1). GTDB lineage: Bacteria > Acidobacteriota > Terriglobia > Terriglobales > Acidobacteriaceae > Sulfotelmatobacter. The sequence goes on from PLKR01000375.1 coordinate 1,874, forward strand.
TGCGGGATCTGCCGACGCTAACTTGACCTATGTCCCGAAGACGAGAGGCTACAAAGTTCACCTCGAAGCGCCGGCTATTATTCTGCAGAGGCTGCGGACGGTGCAGCAAGAGGATCTTGCGTTGCGGGGAACCGTGGCGATCTCCGCCAACGGCGAGGGGACGCTCGATGATCCTCAACTCACCGCCAACATTCAGGTGCCCAAGCTGGAGGTTCAACAGAAGGCGATTGTGGGAGTGAAAGCCGATATTAAGGTAGCGGGCAAACAAGCCGACGTTTCCGTGGAATCGCAGGTCGTACAAGCATCCCTGCGCGCACGCGGCCACGTCGCTCTGACCGGCGACTACGAAGCCGACGCATCGATCGATACAAGTGCTCTCCCGCTTGAGATCTTGTTGGCAACCTTCTCAAGTCGCGTGCCCGAGGGCTTTTCGGGGCAGACG
>PLKR01000375.1:2325-4227 GCA_003140655.1 Acidobacteriaceae bacterium
TTACACTGCAGCCTTCCGAGATTCGCGGCACAGGAACCTCGCTTCGCGTGCAAGGCAGCGTGCCTGTCGGCGGCAAGAGCGCTCCGAGCGTTACGGCCGAGGGATCCATTGATGCGCACATCTTCCGAATGTTTTCCCCTGAATTGCGAAGCTCCGGAACCATTGCTCTGGACATTCACGCCACGGGATCAGCGGCGAGTCCCCAGGTTGCCGGCCAGGTGCGTCTGCAGAATATTGCATTCGCAACGGACGCCGCCCCGCTCGGCATCGATAAACTGAATGGCACTCTCAATCTGGATAGCGAGCGCGTGCAGATTTCCAATTTGACAGGCCAAGTCGGTGGCGGCCAGATTTCGGTGGGCGGTTCCATGACCTACCGCCCTGGCCCGCAATTCGACATTGCACTCAGAGCAGACTCGGTTCGCCTGCGTTATCCCGATGGTCTGCGATCTGTTCTGGAAGGAACCCTCGCCTGGGTCGGTACTGCAAAAGCATCAACGTTGCGGGGGCGCGTGTTAGTGGATGCGCTGTCATTCACTCCTGATTTCGATCTCGCTACATTCGGGGACCAATTTAGCAGCAATGCAGCCGCGCCCGCTGTGCCAGGTTTCACCGACACCATCAGCTTGCAGGTTGCGCTTCAGTCGAAAGAAAATCTCAGCGCCACGAGTTCGCAGATCAGTCTGGAAGGGAGCGCGGCGCTGAATGTGACCGGTACCGCAGCCAATCCTGTGATTACTGGCAGAACCGATCTGACTGCGGGAGAACTGTTTTATCGCAATGTGCGCTACCAGTTGCAGCGCGGCATCATTACTCTGGCGGATCCGAACGAAACCAAGCCCACCCTCGACGTTTCCGTGACGACGACCGTCGAGCAATACAATCTCACGCTCAATTTACGCGGTCCATTCGACACGCTGACCACATCCTATTCGTCGGATCCTCCGCTGGCCACGGCCGACATCATCAACCTGATCGCCCGCGGTAAGACCAGTTCTGAATTGGCAGCGTCGAGCCAGAGCACAGATTCGATGATAGCTTCTCAAGCCGCAAGCCAGGTCAGCGGCAGCCTGCAAAAGCTAGGCGGAATTTCCAGCCTGCAAATCGATCCAACGTTTGGTGGAAACAATCAGAATCCGTCAACCCGGCTGGCCGTGCAGCAACGCGTAACCAAGAATTTCCTGTTCACATTTTCTACAGATGTCTCGCAACCCGGCGAAGAGATTGTCGAGGGCGACTACCAGATCAACAAACGTTGGTCAGTCAGCGTTGCCCGCGATCAACTCGGAGGGGTTTCGGTGGACGGCCGCTTCCACACAAAGTTCTGAACCCGACAGAGTTGAAACGGGTCAACTGTAATCGAGATTGATTCAGGCAGCCCGGTTGACCGCATCGGGCGCCGGCGATTCTTCCTTCTGCAGCAGGGACCCTTTCACACTTTCTCTTGCTAGTTCCGCATTGAGTTCGGCACCCACAAGCAACGCGAATGAATTCCAGTAAAACCAGGTCATGAATGCAATGAATCCCGCAAGCGTCCCGTAGGTGCGGCTGAAATTGGCGATGTGGCGAAAATAAAAACCCAATAAGTAGGAAAAGCCAATCCAGCATAGAACCGCGAGAGCTGCTCCAGGCAGTGTCGCCAGGAAACGTTGTTTTACATTGGGCGCCAGAAAATACATCAGCTCCGTCGCTAGCAGCGCAACACCGATGGCCGTCACCCAATGGAATACCGGCCATAGCAATACGAAATGCGGAGAAAGTGGCATTCTTCCGGCAAGCCAGGCACCGAAGCGCGGCCCCAAAATCATGATCGTCAGCCCCGTGAGCAACAGACACCCGGTTGTGGCGGCCAGGCCGAGGGCGAGAAGTCGCGCCTTCCAGACGGGGCGAGGATCCTTTACG
>PLKR01000380.1 GCA_003140655.1 Acidobacteriaceae bacterium
CCGCGCGTTCCGATGCCGCCGCCGAGTTGCGACATCTCCACGCCGCGCCCGGCCAGCCGCGGCAGCATGTATCGCAACTGCGCCAACTCCACCTGCAACTGGCCTTCCCGGGTGCGCGCGTGCCGCGCAAAAATGTCGAGAATAAGCTGGGTGCGGTCGAGTACCCGCCGCTGAACAATCTTTTCAATATTGCGCTGCTGCGAAGCGCTCAGATCGTGATCGAAGAGAAGAAGGTCGGCATTCACCGAGGCGGCTGCGCCTGCAATTTCCTCGAGCTTGCCCGCGCCGATCAAAGTGGCGGGATCGGGCCGGTCGCGCCGTTGCAGAATTTCGCCAACAACTTTCGCGCCTGCGCTCTCCGCCAGCGTGCGCAGTTCGGCCAGCGATTCGTCCGCGTCAAACTCTGGAATGCTCGGCTTGTTGGTGGTGGGCTTTCCCGAGGTCGCAGACTTGCCGGCGGCGGACGCCGCATCTCGAGCCGCGTGCGCCTGCGCGGTAGCCGTGCCCTTCGTCCCGCTACGTCCGCGCGTGCGCACATCAATCCCCACCAGAAACGCGCGTTCCTGCAAATCTTCTTTGTCTTTATTTTCGCGGACCGTTTCTGCACCGAGAGGCACACGTCCGCCTGCGGACGCACGATTGCGGGTCTTCTTGGGATGAGAACTGCGCAAACCGAAAACGCCTTACCCTTCGGTGCCCGAGGCGCTCGCCGCCGCTGCCGATGCCGGCGCCGATGCCTGTGCCGGTGTTGACGCCGTCCCGGGCGCAGCTGCGGCCTTGGCCTCCGGATGCGCCAGGTGCGCGCCATGGGACACGGTTCGCCCCATCACCACGGTGGAGATGGCGTGCTTGAAGATCAATTGCTCCTGTCCGTTAGCCTCCAGCACCACGGAATATTTGTCGAAGGAACGAATCCGGCCCGTCAACTTCACTCCGCTCAGCAGGTAAATCGTGATGCTCAATCGCTCTTTGCGGGCCGTATTCAGGAAGGAATCCTGGATGTTCTGCGCCGGCTTGCCGCTTTCCATAGCCGATCTCCTTACGTTCTTTGACTTGCAACACCTAGCTCGCCCCTTCCGCAGACGCCTCAGGGCAAGCTCAAACCAACAGCATGTTCCTCGCGCACTTTCCGCTTCAGGAACACGGGGGGACAACCTGCCTCCTCGCCGCCCGGTTTTTTCAGGCAGCACCGCCCAGCAGGTAGCTGTGAGTACGATACGGTGTCCCCTCACGCTTTTCAACCTGGAAGTTGCGAAAGCCGACTTTTCGTACACAGTGTGAAAGTTTTCCTTCATCCCATCTCTCCCGACCGTTGTGTACAATCCCGGCGTGGGCAATTCCGCCCTTGCGTAACGCACCGCACCCTCCTTCTACCATCCGAAGGATCGGTGAATTCTTAGGAGGCATCATGGCAAGCGCCGCTCTCGCATCTCTCCTCGCGCCACAAATCAACTTTCCTCCGGACTTCAACACCAACTTTCTGATGCTGGTTCGCTGGATCCACTTCCTGGCCGGCATCACCTGGATCGGCCTGCTCTATTTCTTCAACCTNNATCATCTACTGGGAAGTCATTGTGACTTCTGACGTCCACAACGGCCAAAGCCTGGGATTGAATCCTTCCCACGGCGCAGTGATAGGCAGCTTCTTTCTGATCTGGACGATCGTTTGGGGCCTGCTCTACGCCTGCCTCATCCCCGGCAAAGGAATCTTCGACAAAGGCGCATTCGTCGGCGTGGTCTATGCCGTTGTGGTCGCGGCCGCAGCCTGGCTCTTCCTGAGCCTGAACAGCCACGGCTGGGAGAGTAACCGGCTGCTTTCCATCGGCATCGGCGGCGGCATCGGGTGGGTTATGCTGCTCAACGTCTGGGGAGTAATCTGGCGCATCCAGAAGCGCCTGATTCANNGCCATGGCCCGCCAGGCCTTCCTGGCCAGCCGCGCCAACGCATTCCTGTCAGTAGTGATGCTGTTCTTCATGGGCGCTGCCAGCCACTACCCCATGTTTGGCAAGTGAGGTTTGGGAGGTAGGATTCCCGTCCCAATAAAAAAGGGAGCCGGAATTCCGGCTCCCGGTGATCCAAGCAGCCCAACCCTAGAAGGTGAACTGAGCCCCGAAACGCATGCTGCGCCCGTACTGGTACAAGAAATTCCTGCCGTACCACGAACTCGGGGTTACCGCCCCAGCTGTACCGTAGGTTCCAACTCCTCCATTGATCCACTGCTGCGGCGAATACCCGGTTTCGAGTGCATTGTAAATATTCGCACCCCCGCCAAAGTTGATTCCATTCGGCTGCAATGGGGTATTGTCATAATAAATGGAGTTAAACCCGCCGTAGTACGCAGTGACGGCTCTCTCGTTTAAGACGTTGGGTATGGTCGCAGTAAACGAAAGAATCTGGTGTTCATTGTTCTTGTTGACCTTAATTTCATGGCTAAGGTTGACATCGCTCTGGAAATACCATGGCGTCCGGCGGAAATACGAGTTGCCGATCGTGAGATCCCCCGTGCCGCCAGTTATATTAGCCCATTGACCGCGGCCAAAGATATACGTGGACTCCAAAGGTTCGCCGTAGGATGCTAGACCCAGGTCAACGTACGAACTGACCGGTGATCCCTGATAGGCATACGAGAAGAGACCGAACGTTGTTGCCTGATTATTGCCCTTCCAAGGCAGGCGATAATACGCATTGCCTTTGAAGGTGTTCGGGCGATCAGTCGGCAATGGCCCGCTGTTAGACTTGCCATTCGCCCCGAAGTAGAAGAACGGCTCGTCGAACGAACGGGTAGTGTCGGGCGAGTTCCGTCCGGTGGTGCCGCCGTCGATCTGGTCGGTGGTGGTCAGGCCGGTGTAGTTGCCCCACAGTTTGCTGTAGGTGTAGCTGAACATTCCGGCCCAACCCCTACTCGTACTCTTGGTCAACCGGAATTCCGCACCGTCGTAGTTACGCACCGCCTTGGGGTTGTTTGGGCACGCCGGGCAGGTACCAAAAGTGCCGCTGGAGTTGAATGAGTAGCCCGGGATGCCAAAAGCCGACCCGAGGGATTGCAGGTAGTTCGCGTAGCCGTCAACAGTCTTGTTCATGCCCTCGCCGGGATTGACGACGGTGTAGACTTCAAACACGTTCGGATCCGCCAAAGATGCGTCCTCAATGACGTGATCGAGACGACGGCGGTCATAGCGGGCTTCGAACGCCAAAGTCTTGGAGACCTGATAGTCCCATCCGCCCACGTACTCATGCTGGCGATAAGGCTTCACGCCCGGGGCGATTGGCTCCCAAGGCCGCAAGTTCACGTTTTCGACGATCGAAGTGCCAGTCCCGGCGTCCGTAAGAGCCGGCGGGACGCCTCCGGCAAAGTTAGCCTCCGTACTGGGTATACCATTCGGGCAGGCGCGTCCGCTCACGAAGACTGAGTTTATATCGGAGACGCTGAACCCGGCAGCTGTCCCATCCGGACCGAGCGGGTAGGTGCACTGCTCGAATGCCTGTGCGCCCCACGAGGTTTGGGCCAGCAGTAGCTTCATGACGTCGTTGGTAACGCCATAGCTGCCGAAGATTTTCATCTTGCCGTCCCGCGATCCCCAGGCTGCTCCCAGGCGAGGCTCAATCTTGTCGCTCCAGGAGAAGTTGATGGATGTGGGCGGCGTAACGCC
>PLKR01000028.1 GCA_003140655.1 Acidobacteriaceae bacterium
GTCATCAGCTTTGGCCGGAGCCGATGTACCGCTCCCTCGATGGCCGCTGCCTCAATATCCGCATTGGTGACCGGAACACCTGAAGCCAACTTGTGATCCAGAGCTTCATGAAGGTAGACCACCATGACCACGCCCGTCTCCACGGCAATTCCAAACAGGGCGATGTAGCCCACCCAGACCGCTACGCTGAAGTTGTACCCAAGCAGCCATTGCAGGATCAGTCCTCCGGTCATCGCATAGAATGTCGGGAGGATGAGCACCACGGCTTCGGTGACGTTATGGAAAATCAGATACAAGAGAAGGAAAATCACAAAAAAGACGACTGGCAGAATGACTTTGAAGCGCTCCTTGGCCCGAAGTTCAAACTCGTACTCGCCCGACCACGTGTAGGTGTATCCCGCTGGCAATGTAAGTTTCTGACGTAGTAGTTTTGAGGCCTGATTCACGAAGCCGCCATAGTCTTTCGTGTTCAGGTCAATGTAGACGTAGCCAGTTAGCTGCCCTTCTTCGTCGCGGATCATGGCTGGACCGCGGGAGAACGAGATTTTTGCGACTTGCTCGATCGGGATTTGGGCTCCGGCGGGTGTCGCGATCAGAATGCGCTGCAGATCTTCTATGTTGTCGCGAAAATCTCGATCATAGCGAACGTTGATTGGGTACCGTTCGCGCCCCTCGACGTTCTGCGCGATATTCATCCCGCCCATCCCGGAAGTTACAGCCAATTGCACATCGGCGATGGTGAGGCCGTACTTTGCCGCTTCTGGTCGATTGACCTCGACGTTGATGTAAAAACCTTGCGACACGCGCTCCGCAAACACGGACCGAACTTGCGGCATTCCAGCCAGGACCTGCTGCACCTGTGTACCGAGTTGCTGAATTCCTTCGACATTTGCCCCTTGGATCTTCATTCCTACCGGTGTCTTGATTCCGGTCAAAGACATGACCAGACGGTTGTCGACCGGCATGGTCCAGGTGTTGGTCAATCCTGGAAGCTGCAGCTTTTCGTCCATTTCCTGGATCAGCTTTTCGTAGGTCATTCCTGCAGGCCATTCCTTGCGAGGCTTGAGCATGAGCGTCGTGTCATACATATCCAGGGGAGCGTTGTCGGTAGCACTATCCGAGCGTCCGACAACTCCAAAAACGCTTTCCACCTCGGGGAAAGAACGAAGCATGCGATCTTGCTCCTGCAGAAGCTGCGAAGCTTGAGTGATGCCGATCCCCGGCAGAGCCGTGGGCATATAGAGAGCGGAGCCCTCGTAAAGTGGCGGCATGAACTGGCTGCCCAGCCTGAATATCAACGGGAATGTCACTACCAGAAACAGCAGGTTTAGCAGCAGCGTGGTCTTACGATACTTGAGGCACAGACGCAAGACTGGCAGATACAGGGCCCGCGTGAACCGGGACACCGGGTTCTCCGACTCCGGCCTCAGCTTGCCTTTGATAAACATAACCATCAACACCGGGACCAATGTGATTGCGAGCACAGATGAGAAACCAACGGCGAGCGTCTTCGTCCAGGCCAACGGCCGGAACAGTCGTCCTTCTTGTGCCTCTAAGAGGAAGACCGGCACGAAGGACATGACGATGATGATCAAAGAGAAGAACAGCGCCGGCCCGACTTGCTTCGCTCCATCGATAAGAATCTTTCGCCGTTCAGGTTCAGAAAATTCTGAGCTGTGCCGCAGTCCCGTTGGGGCAATAGCAATGGGGGCGTCGGACGTGTTTGGGACGGGACCGCCGGAAGGATCGGTTTCGCCAATCGGCTTTGTTTCATCGGATTCAACTTTGAGCCTGTGTACGCCGTCGATGCCTATGCAACTCCGGAAGTCAGCGGCAAGATTGCTCACTTCCTATCCTGTGACAATGCTTTATATCTCGGCCCTAACTTCGTAAAGAATGGTTGTCTCGCATACATCGGATACGACGACAATTTCACCTTCGATCCGGACTCCGCAGACATCTTTTTCAAATGTGACGGCCAGATAGATTGTGGATTGGCCGATGGATTGACAGTTGGCGACGCTGTCGGGAGAGCCAAAGATGCCTTCAACCAGGCAATCGCTGACCTCCAGGCACAAGGTAATACTTATGCGGCTTCGGTATTGACGGTAAATCTCTCGCACCTTCGCAGCCCTCTCGACGGATCCCAGTGGGGTAGGGTCGACGCAAAGCTGTCGTAGCAAACAAGACCCGGTACCCAGGCAATTGGGTTCGGGACTGTGGCAGCAGGACTCAGCAAAGGAATCAAAATGTCACTTCTCTATAAAGCGTGCTTCTTCCTAAGCTTCGCTATGTTGAGCCTCGCCTCATTGCCCGCCCAACAGGGCGGCGGCAAACCCGCCGCTGCTGCAGCTCCGGCTAGTACTTCAGGCTTGGCAGGTCTTTCATATGTCAGGGGCGACTGGAGCACGAGCATGCCGACCGATAGCAAACGCGTTGTGCTGTGCTACAAGCTGGTACCTGCGAACAGTGCCTCTCAGCCTTTCACCCTGGAACCGACCAGATTTGATTGCAATAACGACAAGGCGGATCCGGTCGTCAGAAATGCCTGCAAGGTCTCAAAGAACTCACCGTGCTCGATTGTGGATAACACCCATCCCTTGCTTGAAAGACAGATTCTAGTCCTTGCCATTGACGCAAGGAATTTGGCCGCTTCGCTGAAAGATGAAGAGCTCGGGAAGATAGATCATCCGCCGGTTAACATCTCGCGCATGGCCGTATTGAACTTCAATCTGACCACGCAGCAGGGCACTGCATTGAACCCGGCACCTGTCAGACCCAGTATGAGCACGGCAAGTCTGGCGACGGGAAACCTCGGTCCGTCGATCTATTATCTTCGCTGGCCCATACAGCTTATGGGAGACACAATTCCAACGTTGACCGTGAACACCGTTTATATCGCACCAGCGCCGGGCGACTTCTGGTCTCCATCTACGGTTTATGCCGCAGGCAGTGTCGTGACGCCTCTTCCTGGCAACGGACACTTCTACACGGCTCTAAACGAGGGTATGTCTGGATCTGGATCTGGACCAGCATTTGCGATTGTGACACCTGCCACGGTTAACGATCCAGCAGTAGCGGGTCCCGCATTGACCTGGATGGACCTGGGTACAACGGCCCCTATAGGGGCAGCAACTCCCGCGACCTGGACTCCGAATAAACAATTCACGCAAGGATCCGTGATAGCCAATCCCGCGAACGGACATTTCTATGTGGCAAGCATTGGCGGGCAGTCCGGAAGCACGATGCCAACGTTCGCCGTTGCAACTCCCGCAAGCATTGCTGATCCGCCGGGGGGCGCGTTGACGTGGACGGATGTTGGAACGACAGCCCCTATCGGCACAGTAACTCCTGTTGCTGTCTGGTCTCCTGGCAAGCCATTTTCGCAAAATGCCGTGATCGCCAATCCTCTGAACGGTCATTTCTACCTAGCAACCACTGGGGGAAGGTCTGGTAATGCTGTGCCGTCGTTCCCTGTAGCTACCCATCCAACGGTTCCTGAGCCGAATCCACCTTCTATAACATGGACAGACTTGGGAACAACCGCCCCCAGCGGTTTGCCAGCTACAGTTCCTCAGTGGACTCCCAATACGACGTTCACTCAGGGACAGGTGATATCCAATCCGCTGAATAGCCATTTCTACCTCGCGAGCACCGGAGGTCAGTCTGGTACTGCGATGCCAGCATTGCCAGTGACGGTCAAGCCGCCAATTCAGGATGGCACAATCATCTGGCAGGACTCTGGAACATCCACTCCCGCATCCGTATCAACGGCAGGGCCAACTGACCAAGTCGTTAGCCTGCTGAATGTCCCGTTACCCCAAGTTCATTCCTTGTATTACTTCAATCTCGCGACAGGTGTTGCCGTCAGCTGGGTTCGGAATCCTTCATTTCTCAGGCTCGAAAATACTCCTCCTTCGCCGCCAGGAACACCTACGTATTACACGCAAAAAGTACCAGGAAGCCTGACCGTCGAACCCATCTTGCTATTCACTACATATCTGCCGAAGCTTCCGATGGATGCTGAGAGTCCATGGAAGCCCAAGAACCTGATTCCAGGTTTCAGCTTTGGTTTCTCATTATCTGCTCCCGCCAGCAGTTTCTATATCGGCGGCAGTTCAGAAATATGGCGCAATCTTCAGTTTGCTGGGGGACTCAATGTGGCAAAGGTCAATGCTTTGGCTCCCGCCGGATATGTCGATCCCACTTCCAGCACTGCCCCGACAACGATACAAAAGTTCGCAAAGGGGGCATTCATCGGCTTTACGCTGAATATCGACTTCATTGCCGGCCTTTTCGGACAAAAGATATAGGGACCAAGTCCGGGCTTACAGGCTATCCGCATTCCGCGGTTGAAAAGGAGAGTCCGAATGAAACCGAACAGATATCTCTTGATTGTCGGCCTAGTGCTCCTGATCGCTGCTGGAGTGGGTCTGTACAAACTTGGTATTCCGGCATTATTCGCGGGTACGACAAGGACCAACGAAGCTTTGGTTCTGAGTGCGGTCGTGCTCGTTGGTCTGGCTCTCGTAGTTGTGTTGATGTCCGTCCTGGGCATCATCTACTCGGTCATCGGAGTTGCCGACGCAACCCAAGCGCTGGCGTTGCCAGAAGGATCTGTCCGAGCTTTGATTGCTTTCAGCCTGGTGCTTATCTTCGTCTGCCTTGGAGCTTTCCTGTATAACAGCGTCGATAACAGCACGGTGACTCCGGGGGGCAAGGCAACTGGTATCACGGAGACACAACTCGCCGATTTGAAAAACCAGTTTGTCGTAGCCTATGAGCCCGCACGGAACGCGAATGGCTCCGCCCAGACCGACAACGACGGTAAGACTCCACTCTATAACGCAACGTACTTCCTCAAGCCCAACAAGGACGCTGAAGACTTTGCGAAACAGATTTTCACGACCCTGGCAACTGTCTTTGTCAGCGTAATCAGCTTTTATTTTGGCAGCAGCACGACCTCGTCAGCCGTGGGGGCAGGCGCGAAAGCCGCCAGCAGCGCAGGCGGAGCCAGCGGGGTCACCTCCCCGGGTGGCGGCGCAAGTGATCCACAATCCGCGCTAACGGAAGTAAAGGCGGCGGCTCACGACGCCAAATCGGCCCTCGACCGTGCGACCGACGCTGCCGCCAAGGCAAAGTCGCTCGCCGATGCGGCACCTCAGGCTCCCTCAGACCAGAAATTAACGGCAACGAGCGATGGAGACGCTGCACAGAAGGCGCTGGCTGCAGCAACCCAGGCGTCGAGCGCCGCTGACCAGCAGGTTCAAGTAGCCACCAAGGCGGTCAGCGACGCTGCCACGGGAAGCACGGACCTAGCCAAGAGCATGGCCGCGGCCGCCGTGTTCAAAGCGCGCGATGCTGTCAAGCAACTGGCTCAGGCCGCAGAGGCAAGCGCTACCGAAGCCGAACGCTTGCGGGACAAGATCAAGAGCGACACTGGAGCCTAGAACACCATAAATAACGATAGACTGTCACAGCAGCGATTCGTTTCGTTCCGGCGTCGTTATGTGCCGTCTGTGTACGGTTTGTCCGCAAGAAGTCGGATCGATAGGCGCCCCTTTGAAGACCTCTTGACCCACGACTTCAAGCCTGGACTCTCAGGTCTTTCAGCAATTTAAAAAAACTAATATCTTCGCGCATTGCTGTACTTCAGAAAGTTGTGCTGTTGCTCCCTGCCGGAATCGCCGCCAGATCTGCCTTGCCCACGAGGCGGCTCCACGACAATCGTCTTTTGCTGCCGTAATCGAAGGTTCTCGTTCTGCAAGCCAGTCACTTGCTCCTTCAGCACTGAAATCTCCCGCTTCAGCCGAACCACTTCGGGACTGTCATCCGCTGCAGCAATTTCAGGCTGAACGAGATCCTCTTCCGGTCTTTTCCGGGCATTGCGTTCCCGCATCTCTCGCTGGGCATCTTCGAGGTTCTTCATAGATCCTCCAACTGGAGATCAAGCTCTTGGCTCCAACACTTGAGAAGCCACAAGGCAAGTAAGAATGTCATGTTGCTTCCCGCTGCCTTCTCGGCTCCGGCTACGCGGCAAGTCTGCACAGCGTGACGCGTAATGCAGTCTTATCCTGTACCAAGCAGTTGAGCTGAGCGGTGTGGCAATCGTCATCAATTCAACCATGGGTATCTCCGTTCCGGATGAACAAACTCGGCGATGGAATCTGGCAGATCGGAAAGTGGATCAAGAAAATCGGCATATTTGGTTGTCCAGTCCACAACCTGCTGGATGTCACCCTTCTCCTCAGAGGACATTTCCAGCTTGCCCGCGCACTCTGCCAGCGCCTTCACGAATATTCGCACGTTCTCGGCTTCTCCCCGATTCCGCATCAACTCGGTGACGAACTCGGCCTTTCGTTTATGCTCTGCCGCCTTCCGTCTTTGCTCTTCTTTCTGTTTCCGCTCTTCTTCCCACCGCCGCTCCCGTTCCTCGGTCTCTCGCCGGTTCTTTTTGATCGCTGCCGCCGCCACTCTGAGGCCAATGATGAAGTCTCCAATACATTTCTCCAATCGCTGACATTTTCCGTCCGACCATGTTCCCCGTACCCCTGCGGAATAGGGAAGGTTGTCCACACGAAACTGCAACTTGCCCGTGAGCTTGTAATCCCATTTGGGAGCCATCCAGGGATGCTTTTGTTCATCAGGGGTTAGGACGTGGCGTACGCTTTCTGTGATCTCCAGCACGCAAAACCTGACCATCTCCCCGTCTACAGCCAACGTCAAGGCCGCCTCTTCCTCTCTTGACCACGAGACTGATTGACCTCTTTCTTCAAGTGCCAGAAAAAGTGCGTTCATGATCCGCAAGGAACGAGGTATCTGCTCCCGCGAAACGAGAAGATGCGGCAAAACTCCATTCTTGGGCACGATCAGTTTCTTGTCGGTCTCTTTTCCTTGTGCCAGCAGCTTTTCCATTCTCACTACTAGCGCGTGGGAAAGTTCCGGGGGGATCGCTATTTCGGGTACCGGTTCCGCCGCCAACCTTGCCAGTTCAGGCGCTAGACGTTCTCGCACATGAAGGTCCAGAGTTTCAGGACCGTTCTTGGCAGGCGGCAATGGAGGGCGAACACCCTTGTGACCTGTCTCTGTTTTGCGCCAATATCCAAGTGGAGGAACAGGAATATCGTGCTTGCGACAAATTTTCGCGAGACCGACATCGGACATGCCGAATTCCTTGGCAAGTGTCCGCACTGGTGTCGCCCACACCTTTTCGTATAACTCCGCCCTCGTCAGGCGAATTCGCGTTTGGGTCATTGGTTTCTTTTGAGATTGATTTCTGCTCTCGTGTTCAACTCTCGACGCTCAATCATGGGAACCTTAGAAATGTCAGGATGGATCCCAGGCAGAATGCGAATCGCGGCGATGGCAGAGTGGCATTGACCAGGGCAGAGCGGCTTTCCCGCTATCAGAGTCTACGTATAGACCTGACCAAAAGTACCGGGCCGTTGTTTGCCATCCCGATCCTGGGCCTCGTCGCTCTCACCTACTAACTCTCGTCGTGTTGAAGGACTACGCTGCTGACACGAAGACGATTGCGAAAGCGAGTGTTTGCAACTCGAAGATGCACAGATGCCTTTTCTCGTCGTCGTTCAGAGACCACGAACAGCTGACTTCCAACGCGGCCGGGTTATAGAAAATCAAGGATTCGGGCCTGCCATCAATGCGACGTGGACCTACACCCAGGCTGGCAGAGTTGTCCGCCCAATCCCAGCACTCGCACCAAGAGCGATCCCCGACGTGGCAGAATGATTATCCGCAAATCGTGGGAAATCTGCTCGGACTCAGTATCGACTACGAGTCGCTCTCTGGTTTGAAGTACCAGACCCGCGTCACATGGGGGGAATGAAGGCTCACCGGTGATCGAGTTCGATTCGCCACGAAAGGCGAAGACTTGACGGGCTTTCTGTCCAGAAGAGGACCCACGGGAAATCGGTACGAACAGCAGCCGCCAGCGAATGGCATCACGGCGAAAGTCTCTCGTGTTTCTCTCGTGTTAGCTCACGATTCAGCGGCGGCCCGCACGAATACTCGGGCTGAAACACGCATTTGACGCGTCTCCACGAGTGTAAGCTATTGATAATGTGGGAGGATTTGCAAATTACGAATCGGCTGCTCTCGCATCGCCCAAGGTGCGCCTACCCCGATGGTCCGCGGGAAGAGAAGAGCGCTAAGCGAAAATCTCGTTCACCTTCTCACGCACATGCTGGCTGCGCGAAGGCTTCAGGTAGCGCATCGTGCTCTCCATGTCGGAATGGCCGAGCCACTGCTGCACCGTCCGCAAGTCGACTCCTGCCCACAGACACCGCGTCGCGAAGGTCGCTCGAAACTTGTGCAGCCAGAAGTTTTCTGCATCGAGCTCCGCTCGTTCCACCACGGCTTTCAGACTGTCGAGGAAATTGAGCTTTGGGTTGCACCCTGACGTAGGGAATAACAGATTGCATTTTTTGTTTGCCTTGGCCTTCCACGCCTTCAGATTCTTCACGAGCCTCGTAGGAATAGGAATCTCGCGTTCCTTGTATGCCTTCGGGGTCCATCCTCTGTCCGGCTTATGGGTAACGCGAACGATTGATCCGACAAGGTTGATATCTCGCCACTCGGTATACATCACTTCCTGCTCGCGTTCGCCCGTCATCAAAAAGAATTCATACCAGAGCCGTTCTTCCGCGTCACAGACGGCGAACAGCTTATCGAGTTCTTCCTGTTCGTAAACCTCCGGTTCCTCTTCGGTGTAGCGCGGCCAGTCATTCTTGCCCGCGAGCCGCCGAATCCCTTGCGCCTTCAGAAATGTCATCACGTTCGCAAATTTATTCCAGCAGCTCCGCTGGGACTGCTCCTTGTCGTCCCGCAAAAATGCGGTGAACTTCAGCAGGTCTTTTCGATCGAGGTCCTCCAGGCAGAACTTCGGGCAGCTCTCCTGGAAATATTCGAGAGCCGTCGAATATGCAGAATGGGTCTTGGGTTTCTTCGAAAGCTTTATTTCAGAAAGGTAGTCGACAATGGTCGCTGGAAGCGATCTGCGACCGTCCTGGGCACTGGGAGAGACTACGGTGACGCCGCTGTTGACCGCATTGAGCTCTGCTTCCTTACGGTGCCTCTTTGCGGCCGCATCGGCAACGTCTTTGCCTACCGACACCCGAACGCGATGAAGGCCATTCCGCCACTCCAGGTAGTACGCACCCTCGGGATGCGCTTCCTGTTTTCCATCGACGAGAACGCAATTTGGTTTGATCCGGCCATTCGCCGCAAGAACGACCGGGCAGTAGCGAAGGCCGCTTTTGGTCTTCACCCTTTTGGTGAGATTGACTTGCCGGTTCACGTGGGCTACCTCATTTCGGTATCACCCACGGTATCACAGCATGTCAAGTATAACAAAACAAAAGAACTGGCGGAGAGAGTGGGATTCGAACCCACGTTACCCTTTCGAGTAAACACGCTTTCCAAGCGTGCGCCTTCAGCCACTCGGCCATCTCTCCGGCGGAACACATGGGGGGGACGATAGCTTCCGGAGGCTATCGCGTCACAGCCGCGTCGGCTGGAATCCACACCAAGTTGGCTCATTTCATTCTATGGACGGGAGAGCACGAGCGCAAATCGGCAAAGGCGGAGGGAACAAGCCCGCGGGACGAGAACGAAGAGATGCAAAGCAGACAACCCTAGGAGAGTTTCTCCGGCGCAGTTGACTCGGGTACAGCTTGACTCGAAGTAGTTGGCGACGTACTGGAACTAGCTGCACCCGCGGCAGCACGCGCGGAGGAGGCAACGACGGCATCGCCAGTCGGGCGAGCGGCGGAAGGAACAGGAGGCGGCTTGACCCCATCGACGACGTGATGGCTCAGGCAATAGAGCGCGAGTTCAAGGCGATCGGCAACGCCCAGCTTGTCGTACACCTTGCGCAGGTAGTTCTTCACGACCTGCTCGGTTGTCCCCACGCGAACCGCAATTTCTTTGTTCTTCATGCCCTGGGTAACACAGGAAACGATCAGGGTTTCCTTGGGCGTGAGCTGGACTTTGGGGCGCGCTCCGGAAGGGCGCAAGTTGTGGCCGCGATAGGCGTCCATCACCCAATGGATAGCCTGACTCTCGAGCCAGGGCTCGCCGCCAGCAACCTTGCGGAGGCACTCGACCAGCGTCTCCGGTTCCACCTCGCGCGACAGGATACCGTGGGCTCCGCGGCGGAACAGATCGAGCGTGAGTTGTTCATCCGATACGGGTGTGACCACCACAATCTTCAGCTGCGGTGCCTGGCGCAGGAGTTCCGTCACGGTTTCGACCGGATTGGACGCCAGTGCCGACTCAAAAATCAGGATATCTGCGGAGAACTTCGCTACTGCCGATTGGGTTTGGGGCAGCGTCTCGGCCTGGCCGACCACGCGGATATCGTCTTCGAGAGCGAAAATCTTGCGCAGACCGGCGCGGAAGATGGCCTGGGTATCGGCCAGGATCACGCGAATCAACTGGCCAGTGCCTTGATTCTCGTGAGCGCCGTGATTTTCTGCCACCCTGACCGAAGTGCTCGCCATCAGTTTCCTTGCACCTATGCTCGTTCGAAATGGTACTCGTCAATCACTACGCCAACCCCGCGACGGCCCTTGTCTTCAAAGCTGCGAACCACACGGCCGTGGCAGTCAATCTGCACATCACAACGGGAACCCACGACATCTCCCGGAAGCAGGATCGTGAAGTCCACCAACGAGCCCACGGGAACATCGCGATCAATCGCGAAGAGCACACCGTTGGCGGAGATGTTTTGTGTCTCCGCCGGACAAGCTCCGCTCTGCGACTGCAACTCCACGGGCAGATGCAAGGGAAACCGCGGAGCACTCTGCATTTCGGCATAGTGCTTGATCGCAGTCTGTTGCGCCTGCGGGTCCACCCCCAGTTGCTCCTCTGCTGATTCGCCTGACACCGTTCTAACGAACCTTCCTTCCAGTGCGCGTACGACGCTGGGCGCATCCAGATTTCTGCGGACTTATGGGCAGCGTACACCCGGGAATCAAGCATGCAAAGTTACTGAAGTCATGGAACAAATGGGCGCTAACTGCTTGCAGATGAGTGAATTAGAGGGAATTCACAAGAGTTCGATCAGCCTCCCAAGAGAATGTCTTGGGGCGCTTGCCACGAGGTGGTACCTTGCTAAACGGCCAACCCCTAACCGCATTTGGGGCACGCTTAAAACTTGGTCACTTCGGTGAAGTTAAAATCGCGGATTTTCATGGCAGGAACGACCATGTCAAACGACTCTTCGCCGCAGGAACGCCGGGGCACGCTCATGGCCTCGACGTTCGAGAGCATGTGGATGAGGCTCTCGTTGAAACGAAAGTTGCGCACTCCTTGCCGAACTCGCCCGTTTTCTACCAGGAAGGTGCCGTCGCGGGTCATCCCGGTGAGCATTTTTTCGTAGGGATCGACTTCGCGGATATACCACAGCCGGGTAACCAGCACGCCGCGCTGGGTGGAGGCGATCATCTCAGACAGGGTCTGCGGATTTTGCGGAGCAGCAAAGACAATGTTAAGGGGCATCTCGCCGATTTCGTTGGGCAAAGGGAAACCATGGCCGGTGGGTGCGATGGGCCCGGCCTTATCTTTATGTTCTGACCGTTTCATTCTTGCAGCCGTGGCTCGCGCATAGACAACGCGCTTGACTACTCCTTTCTCTACCAGCGGCACGCGCATCCTCCGCATGCCTTCGCCATCGAAGGGAGAACCGGTTTGCAGGGGATGCGCGACGTCGTCCCAAATCGTGATGTTTTCTCCGAAGAGTTGGCTGTCGATGCGGCCGGTCAGAAAGGAACGCTGGTCGAGGATCGCCATGCCGGAGTAATCCCAGAACATGAAGCCGACGATATCGAGCGCGGCAGCCGGCTCGAGAATCACCGTGTACTTCCCTGCTGGAATCTCCGCGGGATGCGCTGAATCGATTGCCTTCTTCGCAGCCGTCTCGGCCAGGCCAAGCGGATCGAGGTTGGTCACGTCGGGGGAGTTGGCCTTCTGCCATCCCGAGGCGTCGGCGCCCAGCATGGTGATGGAAACTTCCGCCAGAGTCTGGGTGTGCCAGTTGCTCAGGCCGCGCGAATTGAAGATGCCCTCGACAGATTCGGAGCTGGAAAAGATGCCGGCGGTCGTGAGTTTGTGCTTCTGCGCAACCTCGACGATTTTCCTTACGCCATCGGCGCGAAGCTGCGGCGTGATAGCCGCGGTCTCTGCAAAGTGGCGGGACGGAACTTGTGTGGCGCGGACGCCCTCGTCCGCGCTGCCGGCAGCTTCGCGACTGTCAGGCATAGGCAGTAAGTCAGGATCAGGATGTTGTACCCTCGCCAGGCTCTCAGAAGATTCAACAACCCGCCGCAGGCCATCATCGTCAAACTTGTTGGTGGTTGCGCGAGCCGTGCGCCCGCGAAAAGCCGTACGCACCGAGACGATATGGTTTTC
>PLKR01000401.1:0-3477 GCA_003140655.1 Acidobacteriaceae bacterium
GCTTACCGCCAACCGGACAAACTTACCCAACGCCTCGGAACTCTGTCTTGCCTTCGACTGGGTTTCCCGTTCTCCTCGACCAGCGCTTTGCTATAGACCCTTGCTTGCCTTCCCTCCTCATTTTGCAATGTTGAGGGTGACTCAGCTTGAGCCCCGGACGCCGCACCAACCGGAAAAATCTAAGAAACTGTCAAAGAACGACTCTGTTGTACTCTTTCCAATCCTTGAGTCAATGAAAAGTGCACGCCTTTATCTGATTTGTTTTCAATCGTATGCAGGCCGTCCACAGGCGGGTGACCGGATTTTGTGCAGGTTGACGAGGTAATTTTGCGAAGAAGGCGGGCACGGCGAGAGTTTTGGCGATGGAGAGCGGGCGCGGAACGTCTGCCGCGTGTTCTCGCAGCCCTCGGAGGCTGTGAAAATCCGGTGAAAGCCGCACCGGGTAAGGGATCTCGAAAATCTGGCAGCACTAGGTATTTCGCCGGGCGCGGGAGATGAGATCGAGCATGCTTCCCTGAACAACAATTACTAAGGCTTAATTCCTTGACAACACGGGTAACTCTGCTAAAGTTCGAGAAAAGCTGCTCGACCCTACAACTCATTCACAGGTGCCCTGTTTATGAAGAATGTTTACGAGGTTTTGAGGCAAAAAGAGATTGAGCTGACCCGGCTGGAGAAGGAAGTGGAAGCGCTGCGGCTGGTGGCTCCCTTGCTGTCCGAAGAAAAGGAAATGAACTCGGACATGGTGAAACCGGCGCTGGCCACCGCCGTGAACGGACCGCAGCAGACGATCCGCATCCCGGCGCCTCCGGTGGTGCCGGCGGCGCAGCCAGTGCGCGCAGCCGGATGGGACGAGACCGCCAAGCGCTGGCCTTAAGCGTTCGCAACAGCCTTCGCCTTTCGTCCCCACCGCCTTTTCATTTCCGAGCGGCGCAGCAGCCTGCCCTGAACTGCGCAAGGGATTTTGTTTCCTTCTCCAACTCGCTCGAGCAGATTGAGAACGCCATGAGCCTTCTAGACAAAGTTTTCTCGGGTAAGCCCAGCCGGGCCGACTTCGCCGAGATGGTAACTCAGGCTCTTCATCAGGCCGGCATCGAGAAAATCGATCAGTCCGAGAGCGATTTTTCTCTCAAGTTGGCGGGCGGAGCCACAATTTTTCTCGGAAATGTCTACTCCAACTACTGCAGTGCCAGCCGCAGCACGCGCCAGTCCCTGATATCAGAATTCGTTACCGCGGCAGCTTCCATCCCCGAGCTTCCTTCGATTCCCTCCGACTTTGCGGCGGTGAAACCCAGCCTCATGCCCGTCATTCGCGACGCCGCCTCCTTCAGCGTGGTTCAGCTCATGAACCGCAAGAGCGGCAAGGATGATCCCGGAGTGGAGGTTGTGCTCAAGAATCTCGCCGGCGGACTCGTGGTCGGGCTCGCCTACGACACCGAGCGCAACATCACCTCGATCAATCGCGATCTTTTTGAGCAGTGGGGTGTAAGTCTTGATGAAGCTTTCAAGGCCGCGAAGGATAATCTTTGGGAGAAGACCGACCCCAATCGGTTTGCCGGACAAGACGGTGTCTATTGGGGCGAGTGGGCCGACTCCTACGACAGTTCGCGCATCCTGCTGACCGAGCTGATCTATCGTCTCTCAGTAGACGGTGATCCAGTTGCGTTCATACCGAACCGCGACCAGCTCTGGGTAACAGGCACGAACAATTCGGCAGGACTGGCCGCCATTCTAAAGGGCGGAATGGAAAGTCATTTCAACCAAGGCCATGCACTCTCGCCCGATCTCTATGTACTGGTGGAGGGAACCTGGAAAGTGCATGTCCCGGAAGATAAGTCCCTTCGAGACCTGTGGATGAAGATCAAAAGGCGGCGGGACGCCATCGACTACGGCCAGCAGCAAAAACTGCTGAATGAAATTCACGAGATAGAAGACATCGACGTCTTCGTGGCCAGCTACAAGATCTACGAGCGGAAAGATGGATTCGCCTACAGCGCCTGTGTCTGGACGAACGGGGTGGACAGTTCCCTGCCCCAGGCGGAAAACATTGCCCTCATGGTAGATGTTGAGAATCCGGAACATTTCGTAGTTCCATGGGAAGCTGCCGCGTCCGTGGTTGGGAATCTGCTGGCGCTGGAACCGGATTTGATGCCGGCTCGTTACCGGGCACGGCAATTTCCGAGCAACGAGCAGCTAGAGAAACTACGTCCGTTGGCCCTTTGAGCTACGTTCTGAAAGGGCGGCTTCCAGCCGCGCCTCAAAACCAGCCCTCTCACAACTTTGTCATTCCGAGCGTAGCCGGAGCGACGGCGGAGTCGAGGAACCTGCTGTGTGCCTGCGCCACCGCTGCTCCCGCGTCGAGAAACAAACGGGAAGGGCACGACTTCGGTCGTGACGCAAGCTCAGTCGCATGGACAGAGGCTTCAGCCGCTGAAGCACGCTCTCAACTCCAATCCGAATTTTGCAGCACCATGCTACGCCCCGACAATCTCCCGCAAGGCTCCCAACAGCCGATCCACTTCCTCAACCGTGTTGTAGTGCACAAGACCAATCCGCAGAAACCCACCTGATTTTTCCACATCCAGCCGCTCGGTCAGGTTCAGAGCGTAGTAGTTTCCGTCCCAGGTGAAGAAGCCGCGATCGCCTAGTTTGGTAGCGAGCGCGAGCGGAGTCTGGTCTGCAGTTTGGTTAACCATGCGCACCGCGAGCGTAGGACAGCGCTCCTCGAAGCGCGCCGGATCGGTAATGCCATAAAGTTTCAGACCTGGAATCCGCAGGAGGCCGGAAATCATACGCTCCATCAATCCGTGCTCGTAGTGGTGAATCGCTTCGAAAGCGGCGACAATCGCAGCGCGGCGCGTAGCCGCCCGGGGTTCCGAAAGATAGGGATGCACGCGGCGGCCGAGATCGGCGATGTAGTCCACGCACGCGGTGATCCCGGCGATGCACTCATGGTTGAGCGTGCCCCANNCGCTGCAGGTGCTCGCGCTTGCCGTACAGCACGCCCATGTGCGGGCCATAGAACTTGTAAGTGGAGCACACCAGAAAATCGCAGTCGAGCGCGGCGACGTCGATGAGTCCATGCGGGCCGTAGTGTACGGCATCGACATAGGCTAGCGCCCCGGCAGCATGGGCAAGGCGGACGACCTCTTTGACGGGATTGATGGTGCCAACGGCATTCGACGCGTAGCCGACCGCAACCAGTTTGGTTTTCTCATCGATCTTCGAGGCGAGGTCCGCAATGTCGAGAGTGCAGTCTTCTTCGTGAATTTCAGCCCAGCGCACAGTCACGCCTTTTTCTTCAAGCGCGAGCCAGGGCGAAACGTTGGCGTCGTGATCGAGACGCGTGACCAGGATTTCATCGCCGGGGCCAAGATCGCGGCCAATCGCGGGTGACATGGCGTAGGTCAGCGTGGTCATGTTAGGACCGAAAACGATTTCGTCGGCACCACAGTTGAGAAAGTCGGCCATGGCGGC
>PLKR01000401.1:3525-5161 GCA_003140655.1 Acidobacteriaceae bacterium
GCGATATCGAGCGCGGCAGAAGCGGCAGTTTCAGTGGCTGGCATGACGTAGCTCCGGCGTCCCGCCGGCTCCCACAGGTCGGTCCGTGAATGTTTCAAACGCCTTAGCCCATCACCGTCGTGTGCTCGGGCTTAATCTTGTACATCACGCGCACCTCGCCGGGATGGCCGTAGGGATACTTGTCGACGCCAAGATATTTCTTAGCCATCTTGTCGATGTGAGCGCTGGCCCCGTCTTCGGTGATCTCCACCACGCGGCCGCGAATCTCAAGGTAGCGGTAGGGATTCTCCGGGTCCACCAAAGTTAAGGCCACGCGCGGATCGCGGCGGACGTTCTTGTCTTTCTGGCGTCCCTTGGCGGAGTTGAAAATGACGTGTTCGCCGTCAAAGTCGCACCACACCGGCGTGACTTGCGGCCGGCCGTCAGGCATCAGCGTGCCCAGGTTGGCGAAAGCGCGCTTCTCGAACAGATCGCGGTACTTCTCGGGAATGACTTCCGGCATAAAGCCTCCTTGCGGTCGTGCCATGAACTGACAGGACATTATAGATCGGACTGAAGAAGATCGGACTGAATGAACCAACTTGATTTGCCGCCCGGCGGCAATCCCCGGTATTCTTTCAGACCATGATTACAACAATCCAGGAGAGCCCGGCTCGCGCGGGTACCTCATCTCGCGGCGCGAATGACCGCGTAGCTAAATTCGTGTTTTTGCTGCTGGTGCTGATGCTCGTCCCTCCCGCGCTGGCTGCCGCGCAGACCGAAAAATACCCGCAAACCATCGTCTTCATGACCGACTTCGGCGTGGTCGACGATTCCGTCGCCATCTGCCGGGGCGTGATGTATTCGATCATGCCGGAGGTNNTCGACCTCACGCACCAGGTGACGCCGTTCTCCATTCTCGATGGCGCGCGTTTTCTTTATGGCGCCACGCCATACTATCCCGCGGGCACGGTTTTCGTAGTCGTCATCGATCCCACGGTAGGCAGCACGCGCAAAGCGATCGTCGCCAAATCGAAACGCGGACAATATTTCGTGCTGCCCGATAACGGCCTGCTCACGCTGGTGGAGCAGCGCGACGGCATCGAGGCCGTGCACGAGATCACAAATACGGATTGGATGATCGGCACCAAGCTGTCGTCGACCTTCCACGGGCGCGACATTTTTTCTCCCGTGGGAGCGCATGTCGCGCGCGGCGAGGATTGGACGAGGGTGGGTGCGGAGATGCCGGTCGCGTCACTGGTGCGCCTGGAATTGAAGGCGGCGCGGCTCGATGATCGCGGAGTCACCGCCGAAGTCATTGCCACTGACGGTCCATTTGGCAATCTGGTGACGAACCTTGACGCCGAAGATTTTCTGAAGCTCGGCTACCAGCGCGGCCAGGAAGTTCCGGTGAAGATCGGCATCAAAGAAATGAAAATCAAGTTCGTGCGTACCTTCAGCGATGTGCCGCTGAAGCAGGCGCTGCTGTATATCGACTCGCGCGGACATCTGGCGCTGGCCGTGAATCAGGGAAGCTTTTCCGCATCGTACGGCGTAACTCCGCCAGTGGAATTGTTTATTCCGCGAGCCGGGAAGTAACGTGTGGACTAAGACAGACTTGCGGACTAAAACGAACCTGTCATCCCGAGCGCAGCGA
>PLKR01000401.1:5239-8151 GCA_003140655.1 Acidobacteriaceae bacterium
GATCACCTCGAAGACGGTCGACATGCCGACCAGGTCAGCACCGATGGTTCGCAGATACTTGATCTCGGCGGGCGTCTCGTAGCTGGGCCCGAGCAGCGCGGCGTAAACGCCTTCGTGCAGCGTCATCCCCAGCTTGCCCGCTTCCTCTCGCGCCAGCTCGCGGTAGGATTTCTCATAGGCGTGCGTCATGTCGGGAAAGCGCACGCCGAAGCGGTCGTCATTCGGCCCGGTCAGCGGATTCGCTCCCTGCAGGTTGATGTGGTCGCGGATGAGCACCAGTGCGCCCTGCTGGTAGTTGAGATTAATCCCGCCCGCCGCATTGGTCAGGATGACGGCGCGAATTCCCATGCGCCCGAACACGCGCGTCGGAAAAGCAACTTCCTGCGCGGAATATCCTTCATAAAGATGTACGCGTCCCTGCATCACGGCCACGGGGACGGCGCCCGCCCTGCCGATCACCATCTGCCCGGCGTGGCCGATCGCGGTGGATCGCGGGAACGCGGGGATGTCGGCGTAAGGAGTGCGAATCGCGTCGGTGAGAGAATCGGCAAACCCACCCAACCCGGAGCCGAGAACAAGCCCAATGCGCGGGCGCAAGGAAGTTTGTCCGAGGATGAATCGGGCAGCGGATTCGGCGGCGGCGTAAGAGTCGTTCATGCGGAAGGTCGTCAGTACTTCTTCTGAAACTTCGCGAACTCGCCCTCCAGCTTCCACTGCATCCGGGCGCGTTCGTTGGCGGCCAGAAACCGCTCGCATCCCGCCGAAGGCTTCTCCACACCCGCCGCATTATCCACGCACGCCGGCGCCATGCGAAACAACAGCTTCGTGTCCGTCCACAAGCTTTGACCCGGCAGGAAGCTATGCTCCAGGCTCTGCCGCGCCATGCGCTTCAAATCCGCGTATGACAAGTGGTAACTCTCGATCGCACGCAAGTATTCATGCGTCAGGTCCGAGCGTGACACGCCCTCGTCGTCGGTCGCCAGCGCCACCGGAACGCCATACTTCATATAAATCGGCAGCGGATGGTCATCCCCGCTCACGCCCAGAATCATGTCATTCGAGGTCAGCGAGATTTCAACCAGCACGTTGCGCTGCGCCATTTCATGCANNGCATGACCGCGCTCCACCGAGGCGCGAATGTGAAACGTCAGATCCTCCGGCGGCACCAGCCCCATGGCAAGTTCGCCCGCATGCAGCGTGATGTGCACCTTTGGATAGACGCCGTGCAGATAATCGAGCATGGCCATGTGCTCGTTGAAGTCGTGCAGGGGCACATACCAATCCTCGGGCATCACCAGATTCAGTCCCACAAATCGCGGATCGGACGACGCCAGCTCGAAGCCCAGCAGAATCTGCGCAAACACGATTTCATGCGGCAACCCGCGCAGCACCTGATAAAGATAGCGCACGGTCACGTCGCATCCCGGCGCAGCATCCACGGTTCCGCACTTGAGAATCTCTTTGGCGCGGGCATCGTCGGCTGCCAGTCTCTTGCTGGTATCGGTGGCCACGTCTTTNNATGAACTCAACATATTGCAGATGATCCATGCCCGCGCGATTTGTAGCTGCGGCAATTCCCTCCGCCGCGTGCGTGTGCGAGGCCAGCCCGAATTTATCGAATGCGGCAAAGAAATGATCGTGGCCCGATTCGTCGCCCGGCCTCCAGTTGCGCATCGACCAGGCGTCGATCATCTGGTTGTAAAGCACGTGATCGCCATAGCTACAGCGGGCCGCGGGTTTGGCCGTGTAGTTTTCACAGGAGTCGCAGGGTGGCGCGATCAGCCGCGAAGACGTCCGGTCCACGCACAGCCCGCCGTCAGCCGCGAAATCCACCAGATCTTCGGCATAGATCGCGCCATCCAGATGATTGTGCAGATCTCCACCCTTAGGCAGGTCGCGCACCAATGCCAGCAATAAAGGCGGCTGCTTGCGCACGGACTCCAGGTAGTGGGAGGTGCGCTGCTCCGCACTCTGGGCAACGGCCAACCCGGTCAGCAGAACCGGCAAGCAACGGCGCAGCACTGCACGCATGGTTGGTGGCACGATCAACCCTCCCAGATGAATCCTCACGGTCAGCCTTCGAAGTCAGGAAAGGAATTGTAATCTGTCGCAGGCACAGCGTTCACAGAAAAGATTCCCGCAAACGAGGAAGATGAGGCTGAGGAATGTCAGCGCAGCCAGACAATCACTCCAATGACGATAGCGGCGGCCAGCAGGGCACCTACGATGTATTTGTTGGCCGCGAACCAGGATTCGGAGAGCACCGCCGAGCTCAAAATTTCATCCTCTGGGATATTCTGCGGAATACTTTGCGGCAAATCCGCAACTAAGGGAGCGCCAATCGCGGCTTCGCCGGCAGCTGGTTCCACTGTCGGATCCGAAGTTTGAGCCGAAGAAGAATCCTTCAAAACAGAAATCTCCGGCGCATCACCCGTTGCACGGATGACTCCTGCGGCGCCGGCGTCCGCGCCGGGCTGCGGAAGGCGCTGGCCGCGCCACTGTTTCTCTTCGCATTCCACGCAGAACGTGCGCCCCTGCGATACGGGAAAGCCGCAGGCCTTGCACTTTTGCAAATTTCTCAGCTCCAGAGGCACAGGGACCGACTCAGAGATGTCATTGGACCGTCGGGCGCTGGCTGCAATCTGCGTGGCAGCGGACCAGAAAAACGGATTCTTCGGGGCCGGCTCGGGCTCCGCCTTTTCCACCTCTGTCTCTTCCTGTACCGTCTTTTCCAGTTCTGGGAGCGGAGTATCTTTCTCGAGCGGCACGGGCGCCAATGCCGCGCTGATCGCATTCCCGGGAGATTCAACGGACAAAGCCTCAGCCACGATCACATCCCCGGACGGCCGACCTTCCGCGCCAGCCGGTTTCGGAGCCGCGGGGATACTCTGCGCCGCCACCGCATGTTTCAC
>PLKR01000270.1 GCA_003140655.1 Acidobacteriaceae bacterium
GTCAGGCCCAGCGGCTTCAGCTTGGCGCACAACTCGATGGTGCGCGCCTTCTGGATGTTGAACGTATCGTCGTCGAAGAAGAATTCCTTCACTTCCGGCCAGTACTGTTTGACCTTCGACATTTCTGCCGCAACATCGTCAGTGGAGCGCTTGCGCCACGGATGTCCGCTCAAGGTCTGCGGCCACAGGCAGAACGTGCNNTCCAGATCCTGAATCTGCGGCGCATCCGGATTGTGCACCACCTTCCCATCTTTCAAATACGAGATACCGAGAATCTCTTCCAGCGGCTTGCCCTTGGCGAAGTCGACCACAGCGTAGTCAAACTCCTTGCGCGCAATGAAATCGATCGAAGGACAATCGCGCAGTGACTTCTCCGGCAGCACGCTGACATGCGGTCCAACAAAAGCAATCTTGATTCCGGGATTACCAGCCTTGATAGCCTTGGCAAGGCCGATGTCGCCAGGAAAGCCGGGCGTCGAGGTGAACAGCACCAGAAATTCGTAGTCCTTCGCGATCTCAATAGTCTGCTCGGCCGAAATATAGTGCGGCGGCGCATCCAGCAACCGCGCCCCCTCCAGCATCCCAGCCGGATAAGCCAGCCAAACCGGAAACCAATAACTCTCTATTTCGCGGGTGGCGGGCCAACGGGAGCCGGCGCCGCCGTCGAAGTTTTCGAAAGAAGGCGGGTTCAAGAACAATGTTTTAAGAGGCATAGTGAGTATGGCTTATTTTACCATCCGGGGCGGTCGATGCGGCGAAAAAGCAGTGTTTACGCAGGTTCGTCCGCATGCACAAGAAAGCCGCCGTATTTGGCAACCTATTTCGTGGCTTATTTTGCGCCCAGGGCCCAGCTTTCCAGATCGCCGGTGGCGCGCAGGAGTGCGACTTGACTGCGTTCCAGTTCGAAGGTGACATCCTGTAAGGAGATGAAGCGTTCGCTGGCTTGAGTTTGGGCGTTGTCGAGATCNNGGAGGAGTCCATGCGAGTGTGGACGGCTTCGATGCTTTTCTGGGCGATCTCATATTCGAGTTCCGCCACATCGCGGGCGGCCTGCATCTGGGTGACGGAGCGCTCGAGGCGCAGGGTTTCCTCGGAGACCTGGTTGCGGGCCGCTTCTGCTTGCTTTTTGGCTTTGAAGGCTTCCGACTCCGCTTCTTGCACCCGGGCGTGCTGGGCAAGATTTAAGAAAGGGAGATGGATGGCCACGCCGACGGTGGCGTTGTTGGGCTGGAAGCTGCCGGGCTGATAAAACCTATCATAGTGGTTGTAGGTGGCGAGGTTGGCGTACTGGGCGGCGAAGTCTGCGCTCGGCCATAGAGATCTGTGTTCCGCCTTGGCCCGCAGGTATTGCGCGCGCGCATGTTCGACCGCAGCCTGCACTACTGGGTTCGCGTCTGTGACTTTTCCCGAAAGATCCTCTTCTTGCTTTACCTCTTGTTTCACCACGGGCAGAGCCGGCACGGACTCGGGATCTATTTCGAAGGAGGCAATGGGCAGTCCCGTCAAGCGGGAGAGATGCTGACGAAGAACGTCGGTTGCGCCGCCGGCCTCGGCCAAGCGTAAACGCACGCGCGCCACTGACAAGCGAGCCTTGGTGCTGTCGACCTCGCTATCGATACCTTCTTTGACGCGCTGGGCTACGGCTGCTTCCATTTGTTCTTCGCCAGCTTGCGCTTCGCGCAGGCGGCTCAAACGTAGTTCCCATTTGGCGAGTTCGGCATAGCTCAAAACGACGTCCTGAATGATCTGGTTGCGCTGGTCCTTGATGTGCAAGTTGCTGACGGCAACGTCGGACTGTGCGGCGCGAATGAAGTCCTTCAACGCGGGATTGATGAGCGCCGATTGTGCGGTTACATTGAAGAGCGAAGGAGCGGCGCCTTCGAGGCTGAGGGGAAAACCATCGGACCAGCCGATTCCGGCGCCCGCGGTGAGTTGGGGGATGTAGCTGTTGCGCAGTTCGCGGTAACTGGCGGAGGCGTGCTGTTCGTCGGCGGCCGCGATGCTGATGCCGGTGGCGTGGTTCAGCGCGAGTTCCACTGCGTGGTGGAGCGTGACTGGCTCGGCCAGCAGGGAAGCGGGCAGGAACAAGAGCACCGCCAACAAAAGCGTATTAATGCGCGCGCTACTCCATGATTTAAGTCTCATTGTTCTGAACCTCGTGGTTCTCACCGTTGTGGTGTATGGGAAGATTCTACGGAGAATCTGATGCGAGAGAAATGATAAGGATGGGTCGGAGGCGGAGGTCAAGTCCGGCGGGAAGATTGAAAGTTCATGGGCTTTAGGCCGATTGGCTTAATCCAGGGCGGAATTACTGCCCGGTAGCCTGTGATCGGGAAGTAGGAGATCACTTCCCACGAGCCGACTTCACAGGACTAATCCCGGGGTAGAGGTGAGCAAGCGGCACCCAATCCGGGATTCCAACTTCTCAGAGTGACAGAGTGGTACCATGAGCGTGGTACCAGGTTTTGTCTGCCCTCACAACCAGTGAAGCGATGGTCTTTCTGGAAGAACCTCCCCATCCCCCTCTTCGTTCATGGGTTCGATCGCTGTGGTACTGCCGGGCACTCCGGTTTTCCCACCACCGCGAACGCGTTTTGCCCAATGGCTGCATGCAGATCATCCTAAATTTGTCCGGCAGGTATCTTACCGACTGCGGAGAGGATGGAAAGGCAAACCGGCGCCTTCCACGAGCCATCGTCGTAGGTACGCGGGCACGATATGGAGTAGTGGACACGGCGGACATGGAAGAGATGGTCGGGATTTTGATCGAGCCTGGAGGTTTTGCGGGGCTGTTCCGCGAGCGCGCCGACCTGTTTTTTGAGCGCTCTGTCTGTTTGGAAGAGGTCTGGGCTGGCACGTCTCTCACGGAAAGGCTGTGCGAGGTTCCCACACCCGTCGAGAAGCTGAGGACTCTTGAAGGTCTCCTGAGCGGACGTCTTCATTCAGGCGCACGGCGTTCTGAACTGGTCGATCAGGCGTTGCATCTCTTCCGGAAAGAAGGTTTCCGCGTTGCCGAGTGTGCTCGATCCTTAGGAGTAAGCGAGCGGCGACTCTCACAGGTGTTTCGAGAACAGGTCGGTATGAGCCCCAAAGTGTGGTGCCGCATACGCCGCTTTCAGGGAGCCGTGCGAGCTCTGCACAACGGGGTGGACGTGCCTTGGACGGAGTTGGCACTCCGCTGTGGATACTACGACCAATCGCATTTTGCCAATGATTTCCATGCGTTTTCCGGTATCAACCCAACCACCTATTCCGCGCACCGCGGACCCTGGCAAAATCACGTGCCCATTCTATAGTTCCGACCAAAGTTCCGAATTTTCCAAGCATCGTGTCATCTTCGGTGACAGAATGACAGACATGAGCACCTTAGCGAAAAACTGCAAATCAACCGTAATTCCAGGCCTCCGCTATCGAAATGCCATGACAATGATCGAATGGTTGTGCCGGGCCTTCGGGTTTGAGAAGCAGGCAGTTTATGCTGGTCCCGACGGTGTGGTGATGCATTCCCAGCTGACTTTTGGGAACGGCATGATCATGGTGGGCTCGGTCAACAATGGGATGCCAGTGTCGAAACTGCTGAAGCAACCGGATGAGATCGGTGGAGCAGAGACACAAGCTCCTTATCT
>PLKR01000077.1 GCA_003140655.1 Acidobacteriaceae bacterium
CGTACCGTAATCCGTACCGCGAGTTTTGCAGGAACGAAACCGACATTTTCTCTCTCCCTTCTCAAGTCGTTCATCCCGGCAGTGCTGTGCTCCAGTCCTCCAGTTGCGGCGCTGAGCATGAGGTGCATCGGGACCCCTCCCAGCAGCAGAAGTCTTCATGGTCGGACTTCCCCGGCTGAGGTCGTGCCTGTGGATGAAGTCATAATGATCTCCTTTCGAAGTGAATCGGATGCGACGCGAGGCATTACAGCGAAACATAATACGCTCGGTTTTCGTCGAACGCTTAGTGCGATGTCGGCTTGTCGGAATTCGAAGCTATGTCCGTGCTTGCTGGCCCTCGATTGTTGGCGGATCACGGGCAAGCCTGACGTAATCCTGTAAGGTAAGGGTTGCCGACAANNCGACAACACACCCAGAATCGTCACATCCTCTCTAACGTGGTGCACGGGCTATAATTGCGCCCACGCATGGCTCTGACCTCTGGCACGAGACTTGGCCCTTACGAAATCGAATCGCCGCTCGGCGCGGGTGGCATGGGTGAGGTGTACCGGGCGCTTGATACGCGCCTAAATCGTACGGTGGCGATCAAGATTCTTCCGGCGCACTTGTCTGACAACTCCGAGGCCAAACGGCGCTTCGAGCGCGAAGCTCGTGCCATTTCTTCTTTGAACCATCCCAACATCTGTACGCTCTATGATGTCGGCCACCAGAGCGGGACCGACTATCTGGTGATGGAATACCTGGAAGGCGAGACACTGGCCGATCGGCTGCGGAAGGGACCACTTACACTGGACCAACTGC
Organism: Acidobacteriaceae bacterium; assembly: GCA_003140655.1. Lineage (GTDB taxonomy): Bacteria > Acidobacteriota > Terriglobia > Terriglobales > Acidobacteriaceae > Sulfotelmatobacter. The sequence continues at coordinate 802 of PLKR01000077.1, forward strand.
TCAAGTACGGGATCGAAATTTGCGAAGGCCTGGAACAAGCGCACCGGACGGGCGTCGTTCATCGTGATCTGAAGCCAGGCAACGTGATGCTGACCAAGGCGGGGGCCAAGTTGATGGATTTCGGCCTGGCCAAAGCAGTCGAACCGGCCTTGCCCCCGGCATCAAGCCTGACCATGACGGTTTCGACTCCCGCCGGAAGCCACCCGCTGACCGCTCAGGGCTCGATAGTAGGGACGTTTCAATACATGTCGCCGGAGCAGGTGGAAGGCAAGGAGGCCGATGGGCGCAGCGACATCTTTGCCCTGGGCGCAGTTCTGTACGAGATGGCGACAGGAAAGCGCGCCTTTGAGGGGAAGACCACTGCCAGTGTGATTGCTGCAGTGCTGGAAAGAGATCCTCCGCCAGTTTCAAGTGTGCAGCCGATGTCGCCGCCGACGCTGGACCGCATCGTGAAGACCTGCATAGCGAAGGATCCGGACGAGCGCTTTCAGAATGTGCACGATGTCAAGCTGCAATTGCAGTGGATTGCAGAAGGCGGATCGCAAGCCGGTGTACCCGCCCCGGTTGCCACCCGGCGCAAGAACCGTGAGAAACTGGCTTGGTCGCTGATGTGCGGATTCGCGATTCTGGCAGCGGTTGTTGCGCTGTGGGCTTACCTGCATCCTCGTCCGGCGGGCGCTGGACCTGTGCTGGCATTCATTCCTCCTCCGCCCGATACTCGCTTCCTGGCCTTNNGATCACGATGGGTCAATTAAGCTGTGGACACGCTCGCTCAAAGCCAGCGATGCCACCGCCATTCCGGGCACTGATGGAGCGGCTTCGCCCTTCTGGTCGCCCGATGGCCGTTCGCTCGGATTCTTCGCCGGCGGAAAATTGAAGACCGTGGAGCCAAACCGTGGAAATGTGCAGGCTTTGGCCGATAGTTCTGCGCCCAATGCATCGGCATGGGCCCCGGACGGCACCATCCTGTTCCGGCCAGTGCCAGGTTCGCCATTGTTTCGGATTTCTGCGGCTGGCGGCAAGGCGGTTCCCATCGGCGTTTTGGGCGCCAATGATTACTCCGAACACGATCCCGCAATACTGCCGGACGGAAAGCATATTCTGGTCGGTGTCAGGGACAAGAAGGGGCATGAACGCGTCGAATTTATGTCGCTTCAGTCGTCGGAAACCAAGCTCGTGCTTGACGATGCCGGCGTCCCCGCCTATGCCGGGGGTTTTTTGTTTTTTATCAGGGACAAGAAAGTATTTGCCCAACCCTTTGACCTTGGTTCCGGCAAAGTCTCCGGAGCCGCAACTCCTTTAGCGGATGCCGACAGTTATTCCGTCGCGGGTCGGTCGGTGCTTGCCTTTCAAGCAGTCTCCCGGGAAACCCGCTTGCAGTGGTTTGATTCGACTGGGAATCCGCTGGGCACAGTTGGCCAGGTTGCATTTCACCTGGGCCCAAGAATTTCGCCAGATGGCAAGCAGATTTTGTTCCTGGCGGTTGACCCCCAGAACGAGGACTCCAGGGATTTGTGGTCGCTTCCCGCGGCCGGCGGGGTCAGCACGCGGATGACATTTGGCCCAGGCAGTAAGGAATGGAGTGTGTGGTCGCCCAATGGAAAATATATCGCGTATGGTGTGCAAGCTGACGGAAAAATCAGCGTCCTGCGCAAGCCATCGGATGGGTCTGGCGCCGAAGAGACGCTGCTAACTCTTGGGCCGGAGATTTCGTTCTCGCCCGCTGTAGATTGGTCGCCCGACGGCCGGTATTTGTCGTACGACGCCTTCAACATCAATCAGGGACGGATGGCGAACTGGATTCTTCCTCTGTTCGGCGACAAGAAACCGTTCCAGTCGGCACCGGTTTCCGGTAGCCAGTATGACGGGCTCTTTTCGCCCGACGGCCACTGGCTGGCCTATTTTTCCAGCGAGACGGGCCAGCCGGAAGTTTACGTTGTCCCCTTCCCGGGACCGGGAGGAAAATACCAGATTTCGCACGGCGGCGGATGGCAGGCTTGTTGGGACAAGAAAGGCGACCTTTATTTCTTGAGCACCGGCAACCAACTGATGAAGGCGGAATTAAATTTGAGCGGGCAATCCTTGCAGGTGAAGTCTCTGCGCCCTCTCTTCCAGATGAACCTTTTGGACGTGTCAGCGCCTTTGTTCGACGTGACCGCGGACGGCCAGCGATTTGTGGCGGTGACTCCCGCCCGAGCCGAATCCAGCTCGATCAGCGTGTTGCTCAACTGGCCTGCGCTGCTGAATAAGTAAGCCGCTGCCAATCTATCCCCAAATCTTTCTGAGAACGACCTCGCGAGCCGCAAACGCCTGCAGAACTCGTAAGTTGTTTCCACTGGGCGGATGACGGGCAAAACGGAAGTTACCTGTAGATAGCTAACGGTAAACGCGCTGTCGCCGGTGACCGTATGGGTCAACTCAGGCCGACTTCCCATTACTAATGCTGAGGAAAGAGTCCAGGAGCGGAATCGTTAGGTGAAGCTGATATCGGCGTTCAGGGCAACACCTTTCCCGGTAAACGGATCTGTGTCGAGATACAGGTACGGGTAGGTCCGCGTCTTGAAGAACCATTTCCCATCGACCTTCTCGAGTTCATCGAGGAAGAAGCCGAAATTGTTGTAGTAGCCCTTTCCCGGGCCGCTCTTTGCGGGACCCAGACCTACCTCTCGTAGGAGCCAGCGCGCTGACGCCGTATTGCCGTCGAGTTGGATCAGCCCACTGTGAACAAATTCTACGAAAAAGTCTTTGCCGTCTCGCAGTTTGTGAATGTGTGCAACGATTTCATCGATCCCCTTACAGGTGACCGCGAAAGGTTCGCCGATTGTAAAGACCGCGTCGGGTGTGAAAAGAGATCTGATGGTTTCGTAATCTGCCCGTGTCGCAGCATCAGCAAATCGTGCAGCAAGGTCCCTGATTGCAGCTTCATCTTCGAGGTGTTGCAGGCGTTGTTCAATGGTGACCATTTGAAGCTCCTCACTTTACAAACTGGGTGAGTTTTGGAGGGATCGAGTGACCCCAGCCATCTACAAGTAAAAGTCTTGTCGCATAACCGACAGAAAATCAGCGGGACACTGCGACAATCATGTCGTTCCTTCTGTAAGCGCTTCGGCTCACTGTTCTTTGCCTGCTAAGCGAATCGGTCGGTCAGAAATTCACTGGTGAGTTTAAGAGCCTCATCGGAAGCTGTGAGGCGTCCCACGCTTCCGAGGAATCCATGGACCATACCTTCCCATACATCCAGGCGAGCATCGACTCCTGCCGCGATCGCGCTCTCCACTAGGCGAACGGAATCATCGAGCAGAACCTCGTCGTTGCCGACGTGTACACGGATCGGGGCCAAGCCATTCAGATCGGCATAAAGCGGCGAGGCGAGCGGATCTGCCGAATCATGGCCGTCCAGATATGCACGCACTAGACCGGCCGCTTGAGGCTGCGTAAAGAAGGGGTCAGCAACGGCGCGCGTCGACCAGCTTTCTGCCGAAAGGGACAAATCGGTCACGGGCGAGAAGACCACTCCGCCCACCAAAGCTTTGCTGTCAGCGTCACTCTTGGTTGCCAGATGTACGAGCAAACCAAGCGCCAGATTACCGCCGACTGAATCACCAGTGATGGCGACTTTTGAGAAGCCTTGCTCGGTCAAGCCTAGGTAGCAGGCCCGAATATCTTCGGCGGCGGCCGGAAACGGATGTTCCGGCGCAAGCCGGTAGTCTGGCAAGAACACCGCTACTCGGGTACATGCAGCGATATGGCCAGCCAGATGGCGAAAAGCCTGCGCAGAGCCCCAGTTGAACCACCCACCATGAATGTGCATCACGGCTTGGTGGGGCCGCGCCTCTTTGGGTCGGCACCACCACCCTGGAACGCCGCCAACATGGTCAGCTTCATAGACGACGCCGACAGGCTCCGTTACTCGCTCCATGATGGCGTCGAACGGCGCTCGGGCAGCCGTTCCCTGAAGCTTTCCCTTGTTGGGTTCGACGATTGCGCGCATGGCGACCATCGCAACCTGATCTTCCTTAGTGAATGGATGGAGTACGGACCAGGGGGCCGTAATGTGATTTTCGAGAACTGCCTTCATGATGTTCCTTCCGCGTCGCCCAATTTGCATGAGCACCGTTTTGTTAACTAGACGTAAAGTAAAGAATAAAGATGAATTTTGTGATTGAAGTTCGTTTGGAAGTTGAACACCTGGTGGGGTTGTCATTCTTACTTCCCCTCTCACTCTAGTGACGGTGCGAGGGAATGTCTGAGCAATATAGACCGTCCAACTTCTGGACTGAGCACAACAGGCTTGATTCTGCGTCGGCGAAGTATCTTGCTTTAGCCCTCTATGTCGATGCAAAGCGACAAGCCGGTCGCGGATCATGGATGTGGGGCCAAGAGGTGCATCGACTGGTTTCCAGTAAGTATGGCCGGCGACTGAGAGGCCAGTGTACGCCGCTCAGCTCTTCGGATGAAAGATCGGGACCTGTCTTGATGAAGCCCTTGTTGTCGAGCACGTCGCAGGAAGAAGTCTCGGCAAAGTCCAGTTCTTGAGATGTTGCGGAATGACCGCGTAACGCGCCTTCGGTTTCGCCGTGCTGAACGCTACGTGGACGGCCTCGTCCAAACTAGGCGAGCCCGATCTGCTTCGCCCGTAGAGCGGGGTCCACGAAGACGAACTCTTCGAGGAGCAGGTCGCCTTCCCACTTTGCGGTCGTGGCGAAATCGAGGTCGAACGATTTTCCTGTTGGGGCGATCACTTTGCCGTCGGGCATGATCATCTCTCCGGTGAAAGTCCCTGTAGCGCGGGTGATTACGGTGATCCAATCGCCGCTTCCGAGCTGGATTGGATATGGGTCATTGTGGACGTGGATGTCGGGGAACACACGAATCATCTGCTGAATCATCGCGGCGTGCGCTACCCGTCCGAGGATCGGATTAGGGATCCCCATGACGTGAGCAATTATGTCTGGGTGGTGTGCCGCATTCATCGCTGCGACGTCGCGGGAGTTGAAGGCGTCGTCGCCCTTCTTCATGAGTTCAAGAAGGTGTGCGGTTCGGCTGGTGTTGGTTG
>PLKR01000283.1:0-961 GCA_003140655.1 Acidobacteriaceae bacterium
AGGGGGTGAGGACAGTGAAGGTTCTTGCTGGCTCCGGAATCTAGATGCGGGGCCGGGTGCATGGAATTGATCGGAGGCGGAGCCTGGACCGAGTTTGGGATGCTGTCGACAGTGGCGGACGAGGGCGTCCGCCCTACACCGGCCAGTTCCAGCGACGACGAGAAGTCGGCGGGCAGGCCGCTCGCCTTTTCGGCGGAGGAGAGCATCCACTGGTTGAGGGCATTGCAGATGCCGCGGCGCTGGTCCTGGTCTTCGATGACTACGAAGCGCAGGAAGCAGAGTCCGGAGGCGAGGCGAGCGCGCATGGGATTGACACAGGTGAACATGCGGTCGAGAGTGAAGGCCATGTCGTCGTCTTCGGAGAACTGGAGGACGGCGAGCATGCGGCGGAGACCGTCAGCCGTGTAGGTCCCGTCAGCAATTCCCGCAGCGGCTAAAGCCGACGACTTTGGGGAGGCGATTGCGGCACCCTTCGGCGCGTTTCGCTTGCTCAGGGCAGGCTCAGGACTAAAGTCGTGCCCTTCCCGATCTGTGGCTGGCGCATGTGTGCCCCCTGGTGCGAAGTCCAAGATTTCTTCGGCTAGGGCGAAGATGCCTGGTTTGCTGGGGACGACCAGGAGGCTATGCGGGGAATCACAACGGAACCAGCGCGACCACTGCAGGCGGCGCGGGTCGACGGGGCGGTCGAGGCCGTGCCGGGCAAGGGAATCGGCGACAAGTCGAGTAATGGCTTCCAAGTCTTTGGTTTTCCTCAATTATTCTTTCTAAGTCGTCCACCGGGGGGAGGGTCGGAGGAACGGCCACCGCACTTAACTACATTGTTTTCTTGTGTTTACGAGATGGCACCGGTCACCTCTGGCCGAGTGCCGTCCCGTAAGTCTTTTGGCTGACTACTCTCTTCGTTTCGCCTCCATAAGGCCCACCCCGTTCCCGCGAGGCGAGCTTCAAAAGGGCTATGGGA
>PLKR01000283.1:991-2937 GCA_003140655.1 Acidobacteriaceae bacterium
AAGTCGTGCCCTTCCCGATCTGTGCGCCTTACGGCACAACTGAAGTCGTGCCCTTCCCGATTTGTACATGTTTTCGGCGTTCTGCTGCCTGCTAAAGCGAGCGAAGGCCGGGGGTGGGGCTGCGGCGGTCGCGGTAGGGTTGGGGAGATTTGCGGGTTAGGTGAGGCGGGAGCGAGAGCTGGGTGAGAGTCTCGTGCTGGCGCATAGCTTGGCGTTGGCGGGAGGTTTCGTCCTGCGGCGGAGTTTCGTATTGCTGCGGAGTGCTGGGTTGCGCTGGAGTCTTGCCCTGGGTTGGAGTCTCGCCCGCCAGCACGGGTACATAAATGTCCTCGAAGATCTGCCGGGGGGCGATGCTGAGAACGCCGTCGCTCGATTCGACCAGGTAGTCGCCCTTGCGTCCGGAGTGTTGACGGCCGAGAAGATCGGTGAAGGTGAGGCAGGTGGTGAGCTGTTTGCCTTTGACCAGAAAGCGGGTGCGATAGGTGATCCATGGGTTCGTTGCTTTCATGAGTGCCAATCGTTTCTCAATTGTCGGTGATGACTGCTGATGGTTGACTGCCGATCGACAGTTAGCGATTCCACGTTGCGTCCCAGCCGGTTTCCTGTCGTCAGCCGAGTCCGACTCATTTTTAGTTGAGGGCGACTCAGAATGTACGGGCGAAAGGGCACGCGGTCAATTCAGTATTTTTGGTGCAGTTGAGGAAAATGTTTGCCACGGATCTTCGCGGATTCGCACGGATCAAAAATTTCTTGAGAGGTGTGGCTGTAAGCCGCTTGGAGGGCTGGCGTTCGGTTCGCGGGAGAACATGCGGGAGAAAAAATGGGAGAACGCGGAGACGGATTGTGCACAGGGGGTGCACAGGAAATGCAGAAAGGCAGTGGTCAGTGGTCGGTGGCCAGTGGTCAGTCTTGTGTTTCTCGCTGCTCCTTCCTGCGCGCTGGTGCGAAATGTTTTCAGTACGCGGGGAGAACATCGTGAGCGCGTGAGGCGTCGCTGGCCGGCGTAGGGATGCTTCGAATTGGTGGCCGCTTCGCTTGGCGAAGCGGCCACTACGCTCAGGATGACAATTCCAGCGGGAGTACTCTCCTGCTGAGGCTTCTAGCGGTGAGCCAGGGCTGGCTCCTGGACTGACTTGCCAGTCTTGAAGGCTTCGTAACGCTGGTTGATTTCGTCCCAGTTGATTACGTTCCACCAAGCGGCCAGATATTCGGGACGGCGGTTGTTGTATTTGAGGTAGTAGGCGTGCTCCCAGACATCGTTGCCGAAGATGGGGAAGTGGCCTACGGAGATTGGGCTGTCCTGGTTGGGCGTGCTCATGATGTGCAGATCGTCGCCGCCTTTGCTGGCTAGCCAGACCCATCCCGAGCCGAATTGCTTGACGCCGGCGTCGTTGAACTTGGTTTGGAAATCTTTGAAGTTGCCGAAAGACTTGGTGATGGCCTGGGCGATGGGGCCGGTGGGATCGCCTCCGCCTTTGGGCTTCATGATTTTCCAGAACATGGAGTGGTTGACGTGGCCGCCGCCGTTGTTGCGGACTGCGCCGCGAATGTCTTCGGGGATGGAGTTGAGGTCGCGGATAAGATCTTCGGGACTTTTCTTCGACAGTTCGGGATGCTTTTCTAGAGCTGCGTTTAGATTCTTCACGTAGGCCGCGTGGTGCATGTCGTGGTGCAGGGTCATCGTTTGCTTATCGATGACGGGTTCGAGGGCGGCGTAGTCGTAGGGTAGGGGTGGTAGTTCGTGAGCCATGATTTTTCCTCCAGAGTTCTTATTGTACTGATGATCGGGGATGGGTGGGGATTCAGGGGTTGCGAGCCCCANNTTAGTTGGCGGGTGGGCCGAGGATTTCTCGGACCTTGCGGGTGAGGCTTTGCAGGGTGAAAGGCTTTTGCAGGAAAGTTTTCTGGGCTTCGGCGGAGAGCGGGGCGGAGAAGGCGTCCTGGGC
>PLKR01000283.1:2989-3175 GCA_003140655.1 Acidobacteriaceae bacterium
GGCGAAGGCGAGTGCGGCCTGGCCGTTGGCAGCTTCGAAAACACGATAGCCGCGGGATTCGAGAGTTTCGCGGACGAGCTGGCGGACGGAGTCTTCGTCCTCGACGAGCAGGACGGTTTCGGTTCCGCCGGCGGCGGCGAGGGAAACGGGAATGTCGCCGCGAGCCTCGGAGGCTTCGTCGACGCG
>PLKR01000557.1:0-3086 GCA_003140655.1 Acidobacteriaceae bacterium
CGTTGCGATCTTCTTTGCGATCTTCGTTACCACTTGGGAGATCTGGAAGTTGCTCTTCGCGAGCCGACCGTGAGGATCGGTCGAGCTATGTAACGCTATCCATTCTAACCTCACTCTGCCTTCCGGTTGCGAGATAGCGCTAGTTACTTTCTTATCGCCGCGGGGTCCCCCTCCCCACACCTGTGAATGCCCCGCTGGGTCCGAATTAGCTCCCCGCAACAGTGGCAACCGAAGCGGTCTTGGTCAGGAACGTTCTGGGTCCTCCAGTTTGGGATGCTGTTGATGAACTTCTTCTGTGGCAACGGTAATCCGCTTTGATTTGCGATAGACGTTCGCAACCGCCATCGTCCAGAAAGGAACTAGATCAACGCCGGGCACGAGCTTGGCCAAGAAGGAGGGCAGAAATTCCCAATGCCAGCCAAGGAGATGAATCATCGCGGCACCAATACCGAGATCGAGTATGTCGTCAGCGGGCGAGAGAGCGCCTTGCACAAACAGGGGAAAGACAACGATTTGCAGTGCGTCCGCAACGATGGCCAGCATCATGGCGGTTCGAAAGCGCGGACCCGGCAAGATTGTGATGGTGTCGTCAGTCATGGCAACGATAGCCCTTGAGTTTTTATTCTAAGCGGATGCGACGGAGCAGGCAGCATGAAAACGCTTGGGAGCAGTTCCGTCTAGAGCGCTGGAAACGGAGCGTAGAATTGTACTGATGATGATTAAATTCTTCACGGCATCATTGCTGGTTGCGATCACGCTGTCGGCTGGCGCCACGACGGAAGACGTTCACTCGGTCGCCGCAGCTGTGGATGAGCACTACAACCACTTGCGCAGTTTGCAGGCGGAGTTTACCGAGGTTTATCGCGGGTCGGGGATGGAGCGGACGGAGTCGGGGACGGTTTGGCTGGTGAAGGGCGGGCTGAAAAAACCTGGCAAGATGCGATGGGAATACCGTTCTCCCAGGGAGAAGCTGTTTGTGAGCGACGGTAAAGATGCGTGGTTTTATGTGCCTGGCGACCGGCAGGCACGTAAAACCGAGGCGCGAAAGCTGGACGACATTCGCTCTCCGCTTGCATTTTTGCTGGGCAAGAGCAAGCTGGAAAAGGAGTTGCAGGGGCTGTCGTTGGCCCCCGACGTTACGCCATTGGCCGCCGGGGATGTTGTACTGCGGGGGGTGCCGCAGGCTTTGGCCGACCGGATCAGCGAGATCCTGTTGGAGGTGACGCCCGAGCACAGGATTACGCGGATTGTGATGGACGAAGTGGATGGGTCGGTGACCGAATACCGGTTCAGCGATCAGAAGGAGAATGAGGCAATCCCGGATGAACGGTTCCATTTCGGTCCACCGCCGGGGACGGAGACGGTGGAGAGTGAGTTGGGCCATTAAAGATCCGGATCGAGCAGGCATATGTATCGCATTGATGTGCAGAGAGTTACGACAGAGAGAATATAGAGACATTGTTGAGGCGGGCGAAAGTCCCTCAGCGGGCTAAAGCCCGCATCTNNTTCTCGAACACGCGGTGCCGTTCTGGAGCCCATTGCGGGTCTGGTTACTTGCGGTACTCGAAGGGGCCGGAGTTGTGGTGACCTGCGCCCGGGATCACGGGCGGGAATGTTAGACTGAGCCGAGAGGGTAGTGCGCGGGTAGGAAGCCAAGAGAAACGGATAAATGGCGGAATTCGTCGTAAAAGTCGCGGACGAGCGTGGCCACACGCACCAGCAGGTGGAGCAGGGGTACTCGGTCGCCGAAGTGCGCGACCGCTTCGCCTCGCAGGGCTACCTGGTCCACTGGGTGAAGCCGCAAGGATTGCTGTCTGGGAGCTTTTCGTTGCGCCGCGGGCGCAAATTAAAGAACAGCTCGTTTCTGGTGTTCAACCAGCAGTTTCTGACCCTGCTCAAGGCCGGGCTGCCGATTCTGAACTCGCTCGATCTGCTGATCAAGCGGCAAAAGGATGCGAATCTGCGCCTGGTCCTGGAAAACGTGCGGGAGCGGGTGAAGGGCGGAGAGCTGCTGTCAGATGCTTTCGCCTCGCATCCCATGGTGCCGAAGATCTATACCACCACGCTCATGGCTGGCGAGAAGAGCGGAAACGTCGACGAGGTGCTGAGCCGCTACATCAACTTTCAGCGCCTGGCGATGAGCTTCCGCAAGAAGCTGTTCGTATCGCTGATCTATCCCACGCTGCTGGTCACGGTGGTGACGATCATGGTGATGTTTCTGTTCACCTATGTGGTGCCCAAGTTTGCGGAGCTGTTCAATAGCCTGGACGCGAAGCTGCCGGCGATCACATTATTCATGCTGGCGGTGGGCACGGACGCGCAGAAATACTTTCCCTTTATCGCGGTCGGGCTGGTCCTGGCCGGTTTTCTGTTTTGGCAATGGCGGAGAACGGATCGCGGAGCCGACCAGATCGACCGCGTGATCCTGAGTCTGCCGTTGCTGGGCGATATCCGGCTGAAACACCAGGTGGCGACTTTTTCGCGAATGCTGGCTACGCTGCTGCAAGGCGGGCTGCCGCTGGTGCCTGCGATGGAAACAGCGGGCACTTCGATGACCAGCCGCCGCATCCTGAAGGGCGTCATGCGGGCGAGCGTGAGGGTTCGCGAGGGACAGGGCTTGGCCAGTAGTCTGGAGGAACAGAGAATCTTTCCGGACCTGGCGGTGGAAATGCTCGAGGTGGGCGAATCCACGGGGGCTTTGCCGGCCATGCTGAACTCGGTGGCCGAGTTCTATGAAGAAGACGTGCAGACGGCATTGGGCGCTTCCATGGCTTTGATTGAACCGCTGATTCTGGTCATTATGGCGGTTTTCGTGGGCGGAGTGTTGATCTCGCTGTATTTGCCGATCTTCACCCTGGGGGTCCACTAGAGCAATTTTGTAATTTGGGAATTTTGTAATTGGGTAATTTGAACCCGTCACATCGATGCCGGTTCTTAAATTACAAATTACTCAATTACCAAATTACCAAATGGTTTCGGGGATTTGAGAATGGCAACAGCGGACAAGAAATCACTTTTCGTAAACGGCGAAAACGGCGGACAGGTCGTGACGACTGGGAATCCCATCACCGACCTGGAGCGCGCCC
>PLKR01000557.1:3206-3352 GCA_003140655.1 Acidobacteriaceae bacterium
GCGACGCTGAAGCAGATCAGCGACATCCTCAAGAAGACGGAGCAATCGCAGCGCGTTCTGGAAGAGGCCAGCGAAGGCTTCCAGATCATCCGGGAAGACGAGGCCACGGGCGCCGAAGAAACGCTGACCATCGACAAGCTGACGGC
>PLKR01000557.1:3381-3758 GCA_003140655.1 Acidobacteriaceae bacterium
GAACACCACTCCACTGTGATCTCGCGCATTAAAGTGATGAGCGAGCTGGATATTTCCGAGCGCCGCGTGCCGCAGGACGGCCGCTTCCGGGTGAAGTACAACGGGCGCGCTATCGACTTCCGCGTCTCCATCATGCCTTCCATTCACGGAGAAGACGCTGTGCTCCGCGTGCTGGACAAAGAATCGATGAGCGAGAAGTTCCGCACGCTGACGCTCGATGTGGTGGGCTTCGACGAAGACGACCTGCGCAAATTTCGCCGCTACATCAAAGAGCCTTACGGCATGGTGCTGGTCACGGGACCGACGGGCAGCGGCAAGACCACGACCCTCTACGCCGCAGTGAACGAGATCAAGACCGACGAAGACAAGATCATCAC
>PLKR01000017.1 GCA_003140655.1 Acidobacteriaceae bacterium
CAAACATAAAATCCACGCTAAGCCTAGTCCTCGGCGCAATCGCGCTTGCAGCGCCCGCCTCAGTGATTGCACAGACTACGACCGCGAACCCAGCGTCAAGCCAGGATACGACGACCCCGTCGGCAAGCCAGGAACAGCCGATCCAACTCAGCAGTTTCAACGTCGAGAGCACAAAGGATTACGGGTACCGTGATGCCAATTCGATCACAGCAACGGGAATGGCGACGCCGATTCTCGATACACCGGTAATGATCTCAGTGATGACCGACCAGTATCTCTCGGACACGGCTTCCTTTCAGATCGTGGACGCTCTCAACACCCTCCCCGGTGTCGAAACCGCCGCAAGGCAGGACGTGCCATTCCCGACGATCGTCCGTGGATTCACGGTGGCTCCGCAGATAAACGGATACGATCTATACGCGCTTAACCAAGGTGGCTCGGGCGCATCGTTCGGAATCGAGCGCGTCGAGGTCATCGAAGGGCCCTCGGCTGTCTTTAACGGAGATATCCCGCCTGGTGGCGTGGTTAACGTGATCTACAAGACGCCGTCATTCACCCCAAGTTCCTATATAGAGGGCATGTACGGCAGCTGGGACTATCAAAGCGTGGAAGTCTTCGCCACGGGACCGCTTATTCCGAATAAGCTTTCGTACCTTGTCGACGCCTACGGCAGGAACAGCAACGCCTGGACCGATTATACCAACACGAACGAGAAAAGCATCATCCTCGGCGTCACCTACAAGCCTTTCGACGCTGTCACCCTGACCGTAAACTACCGGAACTTCGACCGGTCAGCTCAGGTATATGGCGCCATCGCAGAAACGCATCAGGGCTTTCAGACTTCCGGATTGCCATGGAACACCAATATCGCGACCTGGGTTCAGCAAACTTACGGATTCAATTCGCCGACATTCACCGAGGACGTCGCGCCCAGCTATTATCCGGGCGGATATAAGTACAACGGCAACGGTCCGCAAAACTTCCAGAGAAATCCAGCCAGGACCTTTAATCCCGAACTCACGATAAAGGTAAACGACCATCTGGAGCTTCGAAGCGGATTCCAGTACTTTAGTGAGACTTATGCGGCGCTGGGCGATGTCGGCGGCATCTATGACGTCGGACCGGGTCCCCAAGGTGAGCTCGGGGTTGACGCTGGAGCGTACTATTACACGAGTGAGGAGTCGGCTATTGAATTCAAGGAAGAAGCCGCGCTGCATTTTGACACGGGCCCAGTCAATCACTCGCTTCTTGTTGGATTCCAATATGAAAATGCGCACGGGCTGAGTTCCTTCGCCGAGAAAACGCTCCAGCAGCCATACAATTATTACACCGATGGACCTTCAATGCTGAGAACCCAGCTCGATTCTGCCTATCCTGACGAGAGTTATCTTACGCTGGGAAACCCCTATGATGCGGGCCGGGTCTATGGGTACTACGTGGCCGAGCAGGCTTCGGCATTTGACGGTCGCGTGCACGTTCTGCTAGGGGCTCGGTACACAGAGGAGGNNGGAGGCATCAAGCATTACCACGTCAAAAACAACTCCGGAATTCGGACTGTTATTCAAACCGTTTCCCAAGGGGTCAATCCTGCAGAACACGAGCATCTTCGCAAATTACTCTGAATCGTTCACGCCCTCGGGCGCTGTGGACGCGTATGGGCACGATGTTCCGCCTCAGTTGGGAACCGGAAGGGAGATAGGCATCAAGACGGACTGGTTCGACGGAAGACTCTCAGGAACGCTTTCCTTCTTCCGCGACAATTTAGCAAACATCGCCGAGGAGGACTTCATCCTCGAGCAACAGACGGGCAAATCCCCCCTCTACGATCTGGGCGCTGACGAGATATCGGAGGGCGCCGAACTGGACTTAGTTTGGACTCCAACGCNNTCCCGACTGCAAAACGGTCGCTTTCCCGAGTGTGCCCCAACAGGTCGGTGTTCGCCTCCCGCTTGTCCCCGTCGAGCGCGCCAATTTATACGGCAAATACACATTCACCACAGGTTCATTTAAAGGTCTGTACGTAGGCGGTGGTTTGGTCGGCCAGACCACTGACCAAGGGGTTTATGTCGGAGAGTGGAACTTCGGCGTGCACATGCCGGGCTTTGTAATGGGCCAGGCGTTTCTCGGTTACCAAACCGTCGTTTTCGGTCGGAAGGTGGATTACAAGGTCAATATACATAACTTGTTCGATCGCTCAGGCTTTTCATGGGATCCCACCGTGCCCCAAGACCCGACATCATTCTATTTTACGGTGAGGGTATCACTGTAACCGCGGCATGAAGTGAGTAATAGGTGGTAGACAATCAGAGTGCGATCTCTGACGCCCGCGCCTAATAGCGCGGGCGTTTTCGTGTTGCTTTAAACGACCCTCTCACTGGCCAATGGACAAAATAGCCCGCTNNCCTTCGCAAGAGAGGGAATGATGAGTATTGATGAACGACTTTTGGACCAAGTGCTTTAACGAAGGCAATCGAACACCTGATCGACATCTTGCGTCCCTCATCAAAACCAGTTGACGGCGCCACTCCTGCAAGGAGCGGTGCATGTTCACGATGGCCAAGATCAAGGATGGAGGANNCCCTGGCCGCTAACGACTACTACTGCGAAAACGAATCGGTGGTAGGCAAATGGGTAGGTGAAGGAGCCAGACGACTAGGCCTGGACCAGGACATCAGAGCCGGAGACAAGTCCTTCGAGAGCCTTAGGAACAACCGAGTCCCCGACGGCACCGAAAAGCTGACCCCCAGGGACAGCTCGAACCGGGTCAAATTCTTCGACTTCCAGTGCAGCGCCCAGAAGTCGGTCTCGGTCATGGCGGTGACGCTCGGCGACACCCGCCTTCTCGAGGCCCACGATGCCGCGGCAAAGCTGGCATTTGCCGAGCTCGAGAAGTTCGCGGCAAGGCAGGCCAGCACCGCCCTAACCCGCATTAATATCCCGACCGGCAACGTCGTTGCCGCCTCCTTCCGTCACACCGCCTCCCGTGC
>PLKR01000097.1 GCA_003140655.1 Acidobacteriaceae bacterium
AGATTCTGGACTTCGGGCTGGCGAAACTGACACCCACTACCAGTGGAGTTGCCGAAGGAGCTGCAGGCGCGACGCAGAGCGCACTGAGCGATGAACATCTGACCAGTCCAGGAGCCACGCTGGGCACCGTTGCCTACATGTCTCCCGAACAGGCGCGCGGCGCGGAATTGGACACCCGCTCCGACCTGTTCTCCCTTGGCGCTGTGCTCTACGAAATGTGTAGCGGGCATCTCGCGTTTTCTGGCAATACCATCGCGGTTATCTTCGATTGGATTTTAAATCAAGAGCCGGTCCCTCTTGCGAGCCTCCGTCCCGGCTTGCCTCCCAAGCTGATAGAAATCGTCAGCAAGGCACTGGAAAAAGATCGCGAGATTCGCTACCAGCATGCGTCCGAGCTCCGCGCGGACTTGAAACGGGTAAGGCGCGACTCAGATTCCATAATCCACCTGGCGGGCAGTGAAACCGGGCCCGGTGCGCCATCTCGCCTCCGGTCTGGCAAGGAAGGATCCCCTCTCCGGATTGCCGTTTTGCCCTTTGAAAACGCCGAGCATGATCCTGAATCAGAATTCTTGAGTGATGGAATCACTGAAAGCCTGATGTCCGCCCTGGCCATGTTGCCCAATCTGCGTGTGATATCGCGAACCTCTGTCTTTCGCTACAAGGGAGCGGCCATCGACCCTCATGTTGTGGGCCGGGAGCTCAATGTGAACGCGATCTTGGCCGGACGGGTCGTGCGGCGTGGGAACTCGGTTTCGATCAGCCCGGAACTCATTGACGCCGTGGACAATAGCTTCATCTGGGGCGCGCGGTTCAATCGGGACGTTGCCGACCTCACGGCAGTCGAGGAGGAAATTGCGAGAGGTATCGCGGACAAGTTACAGCTCAAGCTGACCGGGACTCAGGAGATATCCTTGGGGAAGCGCCCCACTCAAAATCCGGAAGCCTATCAGCTCTACCTCAAAGGCCGATATTACTGGAATAAGAGAACGGAGGAGGCGCTGAAAAAGGGGTTGCAGTATTTCAATTTAGCCATCGACCAGGACCCTGGTTATGCTCGTGCCTATGCCGGAGTGGCCGATTCCTATGAAATGCTGGTTTGGAACATGGTGCTTGCGCCACGGGAAGGCCTCCCCAAGGCGAGAGCGGCGGCGATGAAGGCGCTTGCGATCGACGATCGGCTGGCCGAAGCGCATTCGTCTCTGGCTTTTGTGAAATCGTTTTACGATTGGGATTGGCGCGGCGCTGAGCAGGAATTCCAGCATACCCTGGGGCTCAGTTCAGATTATCCGTTGGCTCGCCAATGGTATGCGATGGAGCTTGCGGCTCTGGGTCGGCATGAGGAGGCTCTTCGGGAGACGGAACGAGCTTTGCAGCTTGATCCCCTTTCCATGTCCATCAGTACGAGCACAGCTTTGGCGTTTTACTTCGTGCGCCAATTCGACGTGGCGTTGGAACAGGCTCTGAAGACCATTGATCTGGATTCCAGCTTCTACCCGGGGCACTTCGTCTGCGGTTGTGCTTACGAGCAAATGGGAAGATGGGAAGAGGCTTTGCAGGAATTCCAGGCGGCCGTGGAGCTTTCCCATCGGTTACCCCGTTTCTTGGCCGCGCTAGGCCATGGCTGGGCGATGTCGGGAAACCCTGTGGAAGCCAGGAAGATTATCGACGAACTCCTGGCTGCTCCCAGGGAGCAATACCATTCGGCGTACTGTCTCGCGGAAATCCATGCTGGTTTAAACGAGAGTCATCTCGCGCTGGAATGGCTTCAAAAGGCGTGCGACCAGCGGGATACCTGGACGATTTTCTTGCAAGTACATCCTCACTTCGATCGGCTTCACGGCAATTCGGAATTTCAGGGCTTGTTGCAGCGGCTCGGGTACGAACATTAGGGTTTTCAGAGCGCGCCCCGTCACAGGTCGCACATTCCGGCTGAGCATTGATCGTCGAGCGAATCTCGATGCGGCCTGAGAAACGGGGGTAGGCCTCGACAGTCGTACGCGGTGCTATATTGCTGTTCAACGTCCCACCCAGGGCATGAACGTTCCAGTTATGCACGACCTTGAACACTGAGCCTTCCCAATGGCCAGTTCAGCGAGTTCGGCGTAGGAAATGCGAGCATCGGGGTGCTGGAGCTGGAATATACGAAAGGAGATTGGGACTGGTTGTACGAAGCTGACGTTTTACTTCCCGGCGCCTCGTATTCGAAGGCCGCCATCCTCAATGTGGTGCAGCATAATTTTGTGGTTGCACCAGTCGCGGCGTTCACGTATCTGCCCTTCCAGGGCAAAACCGAAATCAGCTCTAAATTGCAGTACATCGTCAATTCCGAGGACTGTCGCCACTCGCTACCACAGCGGAAACGAGTTTGCGTGGGAATACGTAGCCATGGAGGAAGTGTCCAGGCGGGTCGCGCTCTGGGTCTACGACGATAAGGCGACCGTCAAGGAACTGTCAAAGCTGAGCAGCATGAAGTAAGCGTCGGCCCTCAAGCATCCCGTCGCAATAAACAGCAAGCCGCCCGATGTCTGGGCGGCTTTTCTTTGCATCACACCGTTGTGGTTGCGCGGTAACTTCTGTAAGCAGGCCATTACACTCAAAACCCCTTACCAAGGGGTCAATGAGTGATATGGCGATATTGCAACACCTACAAAAGGACCTTGTTGTTAGAGGGAGTCGCCGGATTTCCTGGCGGGGCCGCAATCCTTCACGGTTGTGACGAATTTGCCCACACCTGATGACCGCCTTTGTCGTCGACCCTCACAGTGGCCACTTCCTTGTTCGCCTGCATTACGACCCCCGGGCCGGCCTGGCTGCCCAGCACCGCGATGGTCGAGGTCGTAGGCGAGCTTTTCGCGGCTTTCTGCACCGCCACGCCCATTGTGGCGACCAGCTGCCCGGAATCGTCCCTCATCTCGATCCGTTCGCCCTCTTCGTTCAACTTGATCGCCACACGCGGCTGGCTTGCGGCGTTATAAAAGAGAAATTCCGTCGCGCCTTCCTTCGTATCCATCTTGGCTCTTGTCGATCCGTCCGAGCCTTTGAGTAAGAAAGTTTCGGCCTCAACCGTTCTTGTGGAATGTGACTGTCCCATCAGCAACGTCGCACCAATCAGGACGAGCAAACCCATTCCAATTCGCTTGAGGCGGAGATTTTCACGCTGTAGTCGCTCTACAGCATTCGAAAGTAGGAGAAGTTCAGACGCCATCGCGGCCTCCATAACCGTCGAGTTGCAATGCGGGAAACTACAAAGATGCAGAAGTACCGGACAGCACGATTGTAGACCACATGCGGGCAGGCTGACTCTGCATGCCAGGCGCGGACACGCTTCGTAATCAATCGTTCGAAAGGAGGTAGTTTACGTAAACAGGCGTGGCTGTTGAAAAAGTCCCTTTTTCTCGAAACA
>PLKR01000573.1 GCA_003140655.1 Acidobacteriaceae bacterium
GCGCATGAGACGGTATTGTATCCGCAGCAGCATCCTGGAATCGTGAAGGGCCAAAAGCCCATTCTGGCGGGGCGAAACCAGCATGATCGAAATTACCACCGTAACTTGATGAGGCTTACGAGTGTACCTACGATGACCTCAGTATGGGTTATCAAGCGCTCTTATTCTGCCCCGATGAAAAGACGGCTCGCACCGTAACGCAGGTTCTCAGCGAGCTGGACTTTTCCGTAATCCCCTGCACTGAACCTTTCGCCGCGGTCAAGAAATTGATGGGCGAACACTTCGACGCCCTGGTGGTTGACTGCGACAACGAGCAGAACGCCACGTTGCTGTTCAAGAGCGCCCGCAACGCACCCAACAACCATTCGTCCTTAGCGGTAGCGGTGGTGGAAGGGCAGGCAGGAGTGGCGAAGGCTTTCCGGATCGGCGCCAACCTGGTTCTCACCAAGCCGGTTAACGTGGAGCAGGCGAAAGGCACATTACGAGTTGCGCGCGGATTGTTGCGCAAGAGCGAAGCGGCAAAACCCGCGACAGGAGCGGTGAGCGCAACCGTGAAGCCCGTGGCGCCCGCGCCCCTGAAGCCGGCGCTGCAACGCACAATGCCAAGTTTGTCTACTGCTGGCCCGGCAGCTCCGCTTACACCTGCGGTGACAGCGGCCGCGGCAAGTATTCCAACTCAGAAATCGGCGCCGCAACCAAGTGTCGTGGCCTCGGTTCCCACCGAAATCACTACCGGCGAGGAGCCTTTCGGGGCAAAGAGCGAGGAAATCGGTTCGTCGTCGATCATTGCGCCGGCCAGCCAACCTGGCATTCTGTCACTGACAGCTGGACATTCGCCCAGCGCGGGAAGGTTTGGAACGAGTGCTGCGAGCGCGCCTGCGCCAGCCCGCGAACCTAAACCCAGCGTCGCAACTGAGCCCAAGCCCGAGAATCCGGTTGAGACAGTCGCGGCTAGCGTGAGCAGTGCTTCTGTCGAGGAGATTTCTCCGGCTGGGCCTGCGTTCACATTCGGCGGTCATGTGGGCAGCGGCGCCGAATCCTCCGGCGGCGGAAGCAAGAAGGCGCTGCTGGCATTGGCTGCGGTTGTGCTGATCGCTGCCGGCGGCTACGAAGTATGGATGCAGTGGGAACGCTCGGGCGGAGCCGCAACTGGTTCCGTTCCCTTTGCCGTGCAACCGGTGACGACTGCTGCCAAGGTGCCGCGAGTCGCGCCAAGCGCGGCTCCGGTTGCCCCATCTTCCGACGCATCTTCGGCTCCCTCGCCGACTCCAGACGCCGCCGCTTCCCCTGTTGCGGCAAACAAGGTTACGGCAAACAAGGTTACGGCAACGGAAGCACCAGCAACGAAAGCGGCTGCGCAGCCCATTAAGATTAAGAATCAATCCGCGCAACCTGGAGTTGGAAAATCCGCGCCAAGCGGCGATGTAATCGCTCCAAGCATAGTCGGGATTGCCTCTGCAGGAGATGGTGCGGCGCTTCCCAGTCTGATGGGGAGCCAGAGCAAAACGCCGACTCCCTTGCTTCAGGATCTGCATGTATCGCAGGGAGTATCGCGGGGACTGCTGGTGAAGGCGATCCAGCCTGCATATCCGGCGAGCGCGCGGCAGATGCGTATTGAGGGTGCGGTTGAGCTTTCGGCAACGGTCTCAAAGAACGGCGACATCTCAACGGTGAAGGTTCTCAGTGGAGATCCCCAGCTCGCACGCGCCGCAGTTGAGGCGGTGAAGCAATGGAAGTACAAACCGTACCTGCTGAATGGTGAGCCGGTTGAGATTCAAACGCAGGTCACGGTGAAGTTCAAGCTGCCGCGCTGAGGCTCTGAGAAATTTCCGCGCTGAGAAATCCGAGTGCCAGGCTGACGATTGTTGATTTTTGATTGTTGATTGAGACGTCTCCGCAATGAACGACAACGGCCAGAATCGGTCTTCCTCCGACGTGCAACGATCGGAACACAGAAGCGCCCCGCGCATCAAAGTGAGCGCCCCGGTAGAGTTGCGTGTCCCCGGCAACGATGTTCCCATGCGTTGCGCAACCTCCGATCTCAGCGAAAGCGGTTGCTATATCGAAAGTATCTTCCCATTTCCCATTGGGACGGTTTTCGAAATGAGTGTCCAGATTGACGGGACGGTGCTTGCGGTGGGCACAGTTGTTACCCGCGACCCGCAGGTGGGAAACGGGATCAGGTTCACCAAAATGCTGCCCGAAGACCAGGAGCAACTGCGCGCCTATGTGGAGGCCGCACAGCAAGCCGGATGAGTCGTTTGCGGTCTGGCGCTCCTCCTACAATAAGGGTTTCGAGGCCAGACACCACTAAAGTGCCATTGACGAAATAGCACTCTCGCACTAGCGTCGAAATTGCGCCGCTTTCCAAGGAAAATAAAATCCCCTGCTCAGCAAAGGCGACTGGCCGCGCCTCTGCTCCTCAATGCGACGTGCTAGAGACTCCAGGGCACGGCCCAAATCAAGAATGAAATAGCAGAATCGCTGGGCAGAATTCCAGGGAGATCTCCGTTTCTCGGGGAACCGCTGAATCACGCCCAGGGAGAGAGGAGATATTTGATGAAAGCCACACGTGTGCTTGTTGTGGTTGCTTCAATCTTCGCGCTGGCGTCGGGCGCATGGGCACAATCCATCAGCGGTCAAAACCCGGTGATCCGCGGCGACAGATTCGCCTGGCCTTTGGCCTTTCAGTTTGACGGGAGCGCACCGACCATTGATGTCGGCAATAGTCCCGGCCTGAACACGCCCACATTCACCGTCAGCGCTTACGTAAAGTTCAACGCGCTTTCCCATCCTCCGGGCAGTAATGGAGATCGTCCGGCGGGCGACATGTCGATTGTGGACAAAATTTCCGACGCAGGCATTGACAATTCGGATGGGTGGCGCCTGTTGAAGCAGGATGACGGCTTTTTCTGGTTCTGCCTCGGCGGCGGACCGGGGATCAACGGCTGCATTGATGGAGCCGCGACCACCGTCATCAGCACGACGGTTCCGGTGGTTGAGGTCTGGTACAACGTGGTGGGCGTTCTGAGCGAGTCGGAAATCGCCATCTACGTTAACGGCGTGAAAGAGGCGTCCAAGCCTTTGCCCGTTTTCACCGACACTCACTCGGCAGACGTGCGCATCGGATCGAGCGCCGAGGGCGGCGGATATGCGTACTTCAACGGCGTGATCAACCATGTCGCGTTTTACGAGAAGGCGTTAAGCGGCAAACACATCAACGCCCTTTGCACAGCTACCAACGGGGGCGTCCCTTGCCACTAAGTTGGAGCTGAGTTCTTTAAGCGGCAAGGTGAGAGTGCCCGGTATCCGAATAAGGATCTCGGGCACCCTTTGTGATTTGATGAATCTCCTATTCTCAGACCCACTTTTCCCACCGTCATGTCATGCCCAACCTGTACGGAGCCGGAAGACTCCATCACTATTTAGCAAGAATCGTGATATATTGCGTGCGCCTGGAGCGTGGAACGCAGCCCCCGTTCCTTCAAGCACCCGCCCGGCTCGATTCGTTCGCGAAGGGGAAGACACATGCGAAGCGAGCCACATGTTCTAGGCATAGCCTTGGTCCTAGCCGCAACGCTGTGAATTGAAAGAGAGAAAACTCCATGTGGCGAAACCCGGTGTTTATAGCAGTGAAGATGTTTGTGGCGGTTTTCGCCATCACCTTGTTCGTGGCCCTGATGGCTACGGGCCAGGAGAAGATCCTGTATTCCTTGAATCGCAAGCATGGGGCTTTTCCCCGCGCCGGTTTGGCCTTTGGTGCAAGGGGAAATCTCTACGGCACGACCTATTATGGCGGCGCCAGCAACGCCTGCGTTGCCGGCGATGGCTGCGGGACGGTGTTCGAGTTGACTCCCAAATCTGTGGGCGGCTGGACCGAAACCACGTTACACAGCTTCAGCTTCAACGGCACCGACGGGTACTATCCCGCGGCCGCAGTGGTAGTCGACGCCTCCGGAAATGTTTATGGCACCACCGTCGACGGCGGAACGGGAGGATGCACCAGCGGAGGATCGCCCATCGGTTGCGGAATCGTCTTCGAATTGACGCCGCAAGCAGGTAATGGCTGGAGTGAAACCGTACTGCATAACTTCACCGGCAACTTCGTTGACGGGAGCAACCCATCAGCAAGCCTGATCTTCGATGGCTCCGGCAATTTGTATGGCACCACGGGCGGAGGCGGCACTTTCGGCGAAGGCACGGTCTTTGAGCTGTCGCCCAGCGAAGGCGGAAGATGGACGGAAACCGTACTGTACTCGTTCGAGAATAACGCCTCGGACGGAACCACTCCTGCTGCAAGCTTGGTCTTCGACACCGCCGGAAGTCTCTACGGGACCACCTCCGCGGGCGGTAATCTTTCAGCCTGTGAAACCAGCGGATGCGGCACAGTGTTTGAGTTGACGCCCGTCACCGGCGGGGGCTGGACAGAGAGGATAATCTATGTTTTTGGCGCAACAGACGGACACCTGCCACAGGCGGGACTGAGCATGGATAAGGCCGGGAATCTTTACGGCACAACTTTCTTCGGTGGCACTTATGGCTACGGCACCGCCTTCGAGCTGTCGCCAGAGGTCGGGGGTAACTGGAATCTCATCACTTTGCAGAACTTCAACATCAGTGGCAACGACGGCGCATATCTCTATGGCGGCGTGATCCTTGACTCCAAGGGCAATCTCTATGGGACGACCTTCCGTGGCGGAGCGTCCGACGAAGGAACCGTCTTTGAGTTGAGTCGGGCCGGTTTCGGCACCTGGAAGGAAAAAGTGCTGTACTCCTTCAGCAATAGCGGATATCAGCCGCATGCCGGCGTGATCTCCGATGCCTCGGGCAACATCTACGGCACTACCTACGGGGGCGGCACGGGTAACGGCACCGTGTTTGAAGTGAAACACTAGAGTTTGGGCTCGTCACCCGGAACGAAGATAGGACCTTTGCCAGCGGCTGCCTAAAACGACCAGCGAAGCAACGTTGCGCCCGCGGTAAACGGCAGTGGGAGTGATGATCCGTTCTCAAACCTAAATGAAACGGGTTATATGCCATAAAGGGCGGGCAAACGTCTCAGCAAGCGGCGGCAGGGAGTTTCCCCGGCTATTGCAGCTTCGCGAACTCCGCCCTGGCTTCCTTCAGTATGGGGATGTCGGGATTGGCATCTTTCCAGAGAGCGAGGAAATCCTGATAGGCGGTCTTGGCCTTGGCGGTGTCACCAGAGAGCACATATGCGCGGGCGAGGCCGAGATGCGCCAGCGCGCCAAGCGGGAAGTTGATAACGACGCCGCGGTGGTCGAAGAACTTCTGAAACTCGGAGACTGCAGCGGCGCCGTTGTGTGCCATCAATTGAGCTTGGCCTCGGATGTAGGCGGGATACATTGTGCCTAACTGCAATTGCGGCGGCTGGCCCAGTTCGTAAGGCGCGGCAGCCTCCAGAAACACCAAGGCCTGCGTGGAATTGCCGGCATTCAGTTCCGTGGCTGCCTTGATGGCCGGCAGCCAATAGACCTTCAGTACCGTTTGCGATGGGTAGTTCTTTTCCAACTCTTCCGCGATTGTCTTCGCGCGGGCGGTTTCGCCGGCCCGTGCCAGCGCCAAAGCAGCGAATAGTTTCACATCCCGACCGGGGGCCAAGGTTAGCGCCGACGCGACATCCTGCTTCGCGACTGCACTGTTGCCGAACTCAGCTTCCCGCAGGGCGGCATTGACCTGCCACAACGCAGCAGCTTCTTTCGCATTGGCGCGGACGGCCGCATCCACCGCACGCCGGGAGAAGTCCCGCGCTTTCCCCAGCCGTCCGTAGTATGCCTCGGTATCAGATTGTACGGAAAGAAGAAGGTCTTCTGTTCCGGGCTTGCCGGCGGCCCAAGCCACCTGCCGCTCCATCTCCGCCACGTCACCCTTCAGGAAGGAGAGGTAATAAATTTCCTGGTGAAGAAAATCGCCATCCAAGTTGCGCGCCTTTGCCTGTTCGATCGACTTCCCAGCGTCCTCCAGTCGGCCCAAGGAGAGGTAATCTCCCGCCAGGTTGGTGTATTCGACGATACTTGGCTCCAGACGAAGCGCCTCTTGCGCCTCAGTCACTGCCTTTTCGTATTGGCCAAGCTGGCCGTAAAGGTCTCCCAGGTTGCCGTGCGGCACCGAATCAAGCGGATAGCTCTTCGCCCACAGTTCATAAACCTGGGTGGCCTGCTCTAACTCACCGGTGACGTTCTGGTAATAAAGAGATGAGATTCGGTATTTTTCGCGTTCGCTGACCTTGTCGCGAAGCGCATAGGCTTTCTCGATGCTTTCAGCCGCCAGGCTGGCCTGTCCGAGATTCATGTATGCAACCCCCAGAGCGGCATAGGCGGCGGCGAAATTGGGGTCGAGTTCGAGGGCGCGCTTCTGGAAGGGGATCGAGGCGGCATCACCCTTAGTGCGGAAAGTGGTGATGCCCATGCTGAAGGCCTTCAGCGCTTCGAGCGACCTTGTTGTTGCCTCGACTGGCACATCGAATTTCTGGATTGAGGCGAGCGATTCGCCCAGTTTGGCCCGCAGGCTGGCGGCTGCCTTGCCCAGCGCTTTCAACACGTCCTGCTTGGCCGCCGCCTCTTCTTGTTCTTTGGCCAGCGTATCGCCATTGCTGCAGCCGACGGCGTCCACGCCAATCACGTATTGACCGCCCAGGTTCGAAATTGACCCCAGGACAATTGCCTTGCTGCCCGTGCGCACGCAAAGCTCTTTGGCTACTTCCTGGGTGATGCGGTCGCTGGGTTGGCGGCCCATCAGCCGGAGTGTTTCACCCACCTTGCGATCAGAAAGAATATTGACGAGCGGGGACTGCCCCAGGTCCACAGCTAGCGCTTGTTTCAGGGCATCGTCAAACACCGAATCACCGGTCGTATTGGCAAAATCCGCGAGCACGATGGTGTCCTTCTCCGTGATGGGCGTGGCCTTTTTGGGCGAGCGCAAGTAGAGGCCACCGCCAAGCAGAGCGGCAAGAACCACGATGGCAGCGGGAATCAGGATCTTCCACCGCGTGCCCGTCACCGCCGCAGTCTGCCCAGAAGGAGGTGCTGTCTTCTGTTTGTCGCTCGCGGCACTGGAGCTTGGGACACCCGTTCCGTCTGACGGCCGGCCTGTGTCGTCGAAGGCGGCAGGAACTCCTGTCCGGCTCGATTCGGTCTCCCGCTTCAGGCGTTTCACATCTGCACGCATGTCAGAAGCGTGCTGATAGCGCAGGTCGCGATCCTTCTCCAGCGCCTTGCTGATGATCCTTTCCAATTCGCCGGGAAGGTCAGGATTCAGCCTTATTGGGGCTACGGGAGTCTTGTGCAGGATGGAATCGAACAAGTCGGTGGTGGTGTCTCCCCGGAATGGCAACTGGCCGGTGGCCATCTCGTACAATACCGCCCCGAAGGAGAACAGGTCGGTTCGGGCGTCCAGCTCCCGCCCGCGTGCCTGCTCCGGAGACATATACGCGGCCGTGCCCACGGCAGTACCGGGGCTGGTCAGGTGGGCTTCGACCGCCTCGGTACGCGTGGCCTCATTCTGCCCATCGGCGCCCGATGTCGTGACCTTCGCCAGCCCAAAGTCAAGGACCTTAGCATGGCCACGCTTGGTTACGAAGATGTTGGCGGGCTTAATGTCTCGGTGCACAATGCCCTCGGCGTGGGCCGCGTCGAGAGCATCGGCAATCTCGATGGCCAGCGACAGCAGCGTTTCCAACTCCAGAGGCCGACCCCCGATCAGGTGCTTTAGCGTCTGCCCGTCGAGAAACTCCATGGCGATGAACGCCTGGCCGTTCTGTTCGCCGATGTCGTGAATAGTGCAGATGTTGGGATGATTCAGTGCGGATGCGGCCTGTGCTTCACGCTGAAAGCGGGCGAGCGCCTGTGTGTCTCGGGCAACCTCATCGGGCAAGAACTTGAGGGCAACGAAACGGTGAAGCCGCGTGTCTTCGGCCTTGTAGACAACACCCATACCGCCGCCGCCCAATTTCTCCACAATGCGGTAGTGCGAGATGGTCTGACCGATCATTCGTGGCAAATCTTACTTGGGTGAAACTGGCAAGTCAATGAAGGCCGTGAAGTTGGCGGTGGCTCAA
Organism: Acidobacteriaceae bacterium; assembly: GCA_003140655.1. Lineage (GTDB taxonomy): Bacteria > Acidobacteriota > Terriglobia > Terriglobales > Acidobacteriaceae > Sulfotelmatobacter. The sequence continues at coordinate 8,078 of PLKR01000573.1, forward strand.
AGCAGTCGTTGGCGATAAATCGCCGTTGCGCTTACAACCAGGTCAATGCGCGACGAAAGGTGCGTGGAGGTTTTCGTTATCGATCAGGTCCTGTGGCCTTCGGAGAATTAGCTTCGGCGCGAGGAAGGCAGGTTCCCTTCGGCTTCGCTCAGGGCAGGTTCTCACCGGGCCTGGCGCCTGGTTTGAATGGGCAGCAGCGCACTAGCGCTGCGGGCGCCTCGCTTCGCTTGGCCGGACGGTCCCTTCGGCCTGGCTCAGGGCAGGCGAGGCGGCCGTCCCCACAGGAGCATCGCGAGTCCGGAGCATTTTCAGAGTCTGCCAGGTTCCCGCGGTTATTCGTGCTTCAGCACTTCATCGATTACGGCTTTGCCGCCTTTATCTACCGTGATGATTTTGTGGATGGAGACATAGCCGCTCATGGTGATGTCGACGACGTAGTTGCCGGGATCCAGAGTGAAGTCGACGGGCGAACCTTTATCCAGCATGTGCTGGTTGACGGCGACCTGGGCTCCCTTGGGCTGAGTCTTGATGCTGACCGTGCCCATGGCCTGCGCTTCCTTGCCGCCAAACAGCTTCTTCATTTTTCCGACGGTCTTGATGTCATCGACATTGCCGAGCGGCCGCAGCGTGGGCGAGAAGTTCACGGTCTGGCCAAGGGTGAACTGGGTGTTGCTGGTCTCGTCAAGGTAACCCGACTTGCGCACCAAGATGACATGCGATCCCTTGTCCAGGAAAACTTGGGCGGGAGTGAGCTTGCCGGTGTCTTTGCCGTCGATGTAGACGTTGGCTCCAGCGGGCGTGCTGGACACTGCCAGGATCGCCATGAGTTGGGTGAGGTGGGTTATGACAAACGATTTGCTGCCGGAGCTCACTTCGATGGTTCGTGTATCGGAGGAGTATCCGGGCTTGCTGGCCGTAACCGAGTGTTGTCCTGGCTCTAATCCCGGCAGGGTGAAAGGTGTAACCCAGGAGGGATCGGTTTTTCCATCGACTGATACTTGTGCTCCCTGGGGAACGGAATCGATAGACATCTGTCCCGGGACGACTACGGGAGCGACAGGGTTGGCGACTTTCCTCTTGGCATTCCTGCCTTTGGCAACCGCGCGGGTTGGCGCCGGCTCAGCTTCAGCCACGGGGGCGGCGGGNNGGCTGGCTGGCTGGCCGCAGGTTGAGTCGCTGAATCGGCGGCGGGGCGAGGCGAGTCGCCGTCACTATTCAAAGTGTTGACATGGAGGACCAGAACCACGGCGATGATGAGAATCACGACCGCCGCGGCGGCGATGGAATAAACCATCAAGCGTGGTGGTACGTTCTTGATTTCCTTGATCGCTTTCTCGGCGACTTCCCGGGGCTGAACCTTCGGCTTCTCCGGTTCATATTCATAGACCGTGGAGTTGGGGGCGTGAGAAGCTGGCTGCTCGAAGGCTGGCGTTGGCGGAGGAGGTGCGACGTAGACTTCCTTGAGCGGAGGCAGTTCTGTCATCTCCGAGAAACTCACGCCGCCGCCGCGAGAGGGAGAGTCGTCCTCGGCCATCATGGGATCGACGGCAATTTTCGGCGCCTGGACTCGTGGAGCTTCTACGGCGGGTGCATCGAGGACGGGCGAAGACATGGAAGCGGATGGTGGCATCGCGGCGTTGCCGGGAACGTTAACAGGTGTAGATGAAAGCGCCTGGCCGCCTGCCCATCCCGCCGCCGCGGCCGCAGCCTTACCGGATTCCGGGGTTGCGAATTTCTTTT
>PLKR01000571.1:0-13306 GCA_003140655.1 Acidobacteriaceae bacterium
GTGCAGTACTACGGAACGGGACGACGGAAGCGGGCGATTGCGCGGGTTTATTTGCGTCCGGGCGGCGGCGACTTCAAGGTGAACGGGCGAGAGTTTGAGGAGTATTTCGTGACGCCGGCGCAGCGCTCGGCCGCGAAGGCGCCGCTCGCGTCCACGGATACGGTGGCCTCGTTCAACATCGTCGCCAGCGTGCTGGGCGGCGGAGTGCGCGGTCAGGCCGATGCGGTGAAGCTTGGGATTGCGCGCGCCTTGATGCAATTCAATGCGGAACTACGCGGCAAGCTAAAATCCGAGGGCATGGTTACTCGTGACTCGCGCGGCAAGGAACGGAAGAAGTACGGTCAGAAGGGCGCGCGAAANNTTTAGGTGTTCAATTCTTCCTGTGCCTCGCGGCGCGGGGACGGGAATGGTAATCCGGAGCGGAACGTACGCAAAGGATGCAGACTAAATAAGGAGGTTCATTGGCTACTATCACCATGAAGGAGTTGCTCGAAGCGGGAGTTCACTTCGGGCATCAGACGAAGCGCTGGAATCCCAAGATGAAGGAATACATCTTCGGAGAGCGCAACGGGATCTACATCATCGATCTGCAGAAGACGCTGAAGATGTTCAAAGAGGCGTCGAAATTCGTGCAGGAACTGGCGGCCGACGGCAAGATTGTGCTGTTCGTGGGAACCAAACGCCAGGCACAGGACGCGATTGCCGAAGAGGCCACGAAGTGCGGCGGCTTCTATATCAACCAGCGCTGGCTGGGCGGACTGCTCACAAACTGGGTTACGGTGCAGAAGTCGGTGAAGCGACTGAAGGAACTCGACGAGATGGCCACGGATGGCCGCTACGAGCTGCTGCCGAAAAAAGAAGTAATCAAGCTGGAACGCGAGCGCAAGCACCTGCAGGCCAACCTGGCGGGCATCAAGAATATGAGCCGGTTGCCGGATGCGGTGTTCGTGATTGACTCGAACAAAGAACAGATTGCCGTGCGCGAGGCGCGCAAGCTGGGCATTCCGGTAGTCGCAGTGGTGGATACGAATTGCGATCCCAGCGAAGTGGATTACGTGATTCCGGGCAACGACGATGCGCTGCGAGCGATCCGGCTGTTTACTTCGAAGATTTCGGACTCGATCGCCGAGGGCGCGCAGTTGATGAGCGACAAGCAGGTCGCCGATATGACCGCCGCGACGGAGCAGGCGCAGGCTCGGGAAGCGCAGCAGGCGGAAGATGCCGCGGCGGCTCTCGAAGTTCGAGCCCAAGAGGCTGCGGCTGCATCTGATCTGGCGGACATCGGCGAAAACATCAGCATGGAGGAAGTGCTGGGTCCGGGGACGCATAAGAAGCCGGTGGCGAACGAGGAAGGCGACGTTCCGATCAAGGTGGAGACCCAGACGGTTTAAGAGCAGTGGTCAGTGGCTAGTTGTCGGTGGTCAGAAAGAACAAACCGGGCGTTTGACATTAGACCCGCGCGGGTCGTCCGGCGCGGGTTAATTTTTGTGAAGTGATCTTGAAGCAAAGAGGAATCATTCTAGATATGGCAACTATTCCTAGTCCTGAACCAGACGACAGCGGCCGCGGGAACATTTCTGCGGCGCAGGTGAAACTTCTCCGGGAGAAGACCGGAGCTCCGATGATGGATTGCAAACAGGCCTTGACGGAAGCCAAAGGCGATATGGAGCAGGCGGTCGTAATCCTGCGCAAGAAGGGAGTTTCGGTTGCGGCCAAGAAGGCGGCGCGTGTGACCAGCGAAGGAGCAGTGACCAGCTACATCCACGCGGGCGGCAAGATTGGTGTGCTCGTCGAGGTGAACTGCGAGAGCGACTTTGTGGCTCGTACTGACGACTTCAAGGAACTGGTGCACGACATCGCCATGCACATCGCGGCCAGCGATCCGAAGTTCGTGCGAAAGGAAGATGTGACCAAGGCTGATTTTGAGCGCGAGAAAGATATTTACATTGCGCAGGCCGTTGCCTCTGGCAAGCCGCAGAATATTGCGGAGAAGATGGTTGCCGGCAAGATGGAGAAGTTCTACGAGGAGGTCTGCCTGCTGGAGCAGCCCTTCATCAAGGACCAGACCATGTCGATTGCGCAGCTCATCGCGGCGAAGATCGGCAAGCTGGGCGAGAACATCAGCGTCCGGCGGTTCGCGCGCTTCAAAGTGGGCGATGCGGGCGAGACTGTCGCTACCACCAAGCCTTCGGAACAGAAAGCGGAGTAATTCAGGGCGCCTGCGGGCGCCCTTTTTCACTTTCGGCGGGGACGGGAAGCCCTCGCGAACAGCCGGCGGGACCCTTCGGTTAAACTCAGGGCAAGCGCCGGCGCTACACCTTTATGACTGCCCCTGCCTTCAAACGCGTTCTGCTCAAGATTTCCGGAGAAGCCCTCGCTGCCAATCAGGGCTTCGGGGTGGATACGGCGCGCATCCACGAGGTTGCGGCGGAATTGGCCGACGTCCACAAGCTGGGAGTGCAGCTTGCGATCGTGGTAGGCGGCGGTAACTTCTTCCGCGGCGTGGCCGATCAGGCTCGAGACATGGACCGCGTCTCCGCCGATCACATGGGCATGCTGGCCACGGTGATCAATGCACTCGCTCTGCAGGATGCGCTGGAGAAGCAGAGAGTCTACACTCGCGTGCAAACGGCGATTGAGATGAACCAGGTAGCGGAGCCATTCATCCGGCGGCGCGCCATCCGGCATCTGGAAAAGGGACGGGTGGTGATCTTCGCGGGCGGGACGGGAAATCCCTACTTCTCGACCGACACGGCGGCATCTCTGCGCGCCATGGAGATCAAGGCCGACGCTATCCTAAAGGCCACCAAAGTCGATGGAATCTACGACGCCGACCCCATGAAGGTGAAAGACGCCAAGAAATTCACGGACATCACCTACATGGATGTTCTGAAGCTGGGGCTGAAAGTGATGGATTCCACCGCNNGTTAGCGGAGAGAAGATCGGGTCGAGGGTGAGCGCTTAAAGCTTTGGCCACGGATTCTCACGGATTCTCACAGATCTCTTGTTTATGATCCGTGGTTATCCGTGAAAATCCGTGGCCGATTTTCTCTTGGGTTTATAATTCACCGTTTTGATTCTTGAACTCTTACGGAGCTGACTGATATGGCTCAAGCAACCATGGCCGCGATTCCGGGCCTTAGAGAAACATACGTACAACTGAAGACGCGGATGGACAAGGCGGTTGAAGATTTCCGCAAGGCGATGGCGGCCACGCGCACCGGGCGCGCCTCGGTGCACATGCTGGACGGGGTGAGCGTCGACTATTACGGCCAACAGATGCCACTGAATCAGATTGCGGCTGTCCACGCGCCGGAACCGCAGATGATTACGGTGCAACCCTTCGATCCGTCGCAGATCGGCCCGATCGAGAAAGCGATTCGTTCCGCCGAACTCGGGCTGAATCCGATGAACGACGGCAAGCTGATCCGCGTGCCGGTCCCGGCGCTGACCCAGGAACGCCGCCAAGACATGGTGAAACATCTGCACAAGGTGCTCGAGGAGCACCGCACTGCAGTGCGGAATATTCGCCGCGATGGCAATGACGCCATCAAGAAGGCGATGAAGGACAAGAAGATCACCGAGGACGACGAGAAGCGGTCGTTGGAGGAGATCCAGAAGCTTACCGACGACGAAATCAAGAAGATGGAAGAGATGAGCAAGGCGAAAGAGAAAGAAGTTCTGGAGCTGAAGTAGACCTCGAAATCCCTTAGCGCAACGCTGAAACCGAGGTACATGTCCAGCCAGTCGCTGCACTCGGCGCGACCTCTAAACCCCTGAATCCCAGCCACATAGCGGCTTTCCGATCAGGTAAGGTGTCTGGTAACCACGACCCTAGGTTACGCGACATCCCCAGGGACGGCGTGTTTCCATCATGGTGAAGCAAATCGGCTCCCCCAAAAAAAGAGAACTTGGACCAAATCTTTGAATCGGAGGTTTGCCATGAAAAAAATTCTTGGGATTGCACTTTCGCTTGCGCTTTCGATGCTCGGAGCGAGTTGCGGCGGGGGATCAAGCTCGTCCCCGGTTTCGTCCTCGCAGTCGTCGGCTGTTTTCGTGACCGGCGAAGATGCTCCGCTGGCCTCGGTGGTCGGTTTTGATGTCACCATCAACTCGATCACTCTGAACGGCAACAACGGTTCGCCGCAGGTGTTGTCCACGCCCACCACGGTGGATTTCGCCCGCCTCCTGGGGTTGCGTTCTCCGCTGGCGTTCAACACCGTTCCCGCGGACACCTACAACAGCGCCACGTTCTCGTTGTCGAGTCCAGCAATTTCCTGGGTGGATATGAGCACCACTCCGCCATCGATCGGTGCACCCATCACCGTCTACTTTAGCCCGACTACCGGTTCGGCCACGCAGACCACGGTCACAGTAAATTTCCCAACGGCGATGGTCGTAGGCAGCAACGGCTTAGCGGGGCTGAGAATGGAATTTGACATCCGGCAATCGGTTGCGGTCGATGGAAGCGGCCAGATCACGGGCGCCGTGAATCCGGTTATTTATGCCAACGCGGTGAAGGCGAGCGATCCCAACGGGCAGGTCACCGATCTTACGGGCGGGCTGGTCTCGGCGAACGCGGCCAGCAATTCGTTTGTCATCCAGGGCCCGTATGGACGCCAGTTGACCGTTGACGTCAGCAATACCACTCAGTTCAACAGCGGATGGAACATCAACGATCTGGCTACTCCGGCGTTTGTTGGAGTCCAGGGATCGTTCCAGGCCGATGGCAGCCTGATGGCGAGCAACGTGGAAGTCATCACCACCTCGCAGGCTTTCCTCTCCGGGCGCGTGTTGGCGGTGAACCCGACGTCAGGGCCGGTACAGCAGATCACGCTCTGGGTGGGCGAAACCAGCGCCGACCTGGTCAGCGATGTCGACAGCATCCAGACCATCGACGTGAGCGCGGTGACGAAGTACGACATGTGCTTCTTCGACAACCTGTTCACCAACGCGCTGTTCAACGATTCGAGCGTGATCGTGGGCCAGCGCATCTTCATCGGTGGAAGCTACTCCAGCGGCGTCTTTACGCCTCAGATGATTTCGCTGCGGTTCCAGGGCGTCTACGGCACGCTAGGCACCGTGAGCATCATCAGCGGCAACGTGGGAACCTTCCAAATGCAGAACAACGGGCTGATCGGTTATTCGCTAGGCGGGTCGCCGCTGACGGTGGCTACCGCCAACGCCACGTTGTTTATCAACACCACGGGCCTGAGCGGTCTGCAATCCAGCGGATCGATTCCGCTGGTGGCAGGCGGTCTGCTGTTTGTGGACCCCACAACCAGCACTCCGGTGATGGCGGCGGCCGTGGTCGCGGATCCTCCGCAGCCGCAATAACTCAAACTGCAACGGAGCAAGCCGTGAAACGGGTGGCCGCGAGGCTGCCCGTTTTCTTCTGCCCGTCGACCGTCGTTCACGCAAGAGCACCTTATAATTGAACGATGGCGAAACAGGTCGTCCATGCCGCGTGTCCGCACGATTGCCCCGATGCTTGCGGAGTTCTGATCACGGTGGAAGACGGGCATGCCACGAAGATTCAGGGTGACCCGGGGCATCCGGTGACGCGTGGATTCTTGTGCGCGAAAGTGGCGAAATATCTGGACCGGGTGTATTCGCCGGACCGGGTGCTGTACCCGATGCGGAGGGTTGCGGCGAAGGGGTTTGCGGCAAAGCAGCGGAGGTTCGCTCCGCATGGCCGGATTCCTTCGACTGCTCTCGGGACGAGCTCCTACCCGCCCGCACAAGAGTCCACGCAAGCCTGGCAGCGCATTAGCTGGGATGAAGCCCTGGATGAGATCGCGGGACGTTTCCGCAAGATCATCGCCGAGTCCGGCAGCGAGGCGATTCTGCCTTATTCCTACGGCGGAACGCTGGGGGCGCTGAATGGCGCTTCGATGGACCGCAGATTTTTCAGCCGCCTCGGCGCTTCGCAACTGGAGCGCGCGATTTGTTCGGCGGCGGGCGAGGCTGGGTTGCAATCTGTGCACGGCGAGAAGCTCGGCACCGAGCCCGAGCAATTCATCCATTCCCGCTACATCATTGCCTGGGCTTCGAACATTCACGGAAATAATGTCCATCTCTGGCCGTTCATTGCGGAAGCGCGGCGCAAGGGCGCGAAGCTGGTGGTCATCGATCCCTACCGCACGCGGACTGCGGCCTGCGCCGACTGGTATCTTCCAATCAATCCGGGCACCGACGGCGCGCTGGCTCTGGCCATGATGCACGTGATCATCGGCGAAGGGCTGCACGATGCCGATTACCTGGCGAAGTACACGCTGGGTTTCGACGCGCTGCGGGAGAAGGTAAGAGCGTATCCGCCGGAGCGTGTGGCGCAGTGGACCGGGATTTCGGCCCAAGACATCCGCAAGCTGGCGCGGGAATATGCCACGGTACGGCCTTCGGTGATCCGGCTGAATTATGGCGTGCAGCGGTCGGAGGGCGGTGGGATGGCCACGCGCGCGATTGCGATGCTGCCCTGCGTCATCGGATCGTGGAAGGAAGTGGGTGGCGGGTTGCAGATGTCGACCAGCGGTGCGTTTGGACTGAACAAAGATGCATTGACACGGCCCGACCTTAAGCCCGAGGGTCTCCAACATACACCGCGAACGGTGAACATGGTGGAACTGGGCACTGCGCTGAATACGCTGAGCCATCCGCCGGTCAAGGCGTTGTTCGTCTACAACTCAAATCCAGCGGCAGTTTGTCCAAATCACAATGAAGTGGTTCGCGGGCTGAAGCGTCCGGACTTGTTTACCGTTGTGCACGAACAGTTCTTCACCGACACGACGGACTATGCCGATATTGTCTTGCCGGCGACGACGTTCTTCGAGCACAAGGACTTGCAGACCGCTTATGGTCACTACTATCTGCAAGTGTCGGACCAGGCGATTGAGCCGTTGGGAAAGTGCCGGGCGAATGTTGAAGTGTTCCGGGATCTGGCCGGGCGGATGGGATTCGAGGACCCGTGCTTCGGCGAGAGTGTCGACGAGATGATCGATGGCGCGTTGGCTTCGAGCAATCCGTGGCTGGAGGGCATCAACCGGGAGCGACTGGAGCGGGAACGGCAGGTGCGGCTGAACCTCAGTGGACAGGGGTCAGTGGCCAGTGGTCAGTCAGAGCCATTTCTTCCGTTCGCCAATGGCAACTTCCGCACATCTTCGGGCAAGGCTGAACTGTACAGCGAAGCGATGAAAGTGCAAGGACTTGATCCGGTGGCCGAGTTCACGCCTCCGGCGGAGTCGCGGCATGGAGGACAGGGTGCGGCTTTCCCACTTGAACTTCTGGCGCGCAAGGCCGACAACTTCCTGAACTCGACTTTTTCGAACCTGCCTTCGGTCCAGGAGATGGAGGAGACGAACCTTCTCGAAATACATTCCGCCGATGCCCGGACGCGTGGAATTGCCGATGGAGAGATGGTGAGGGTTTACAACCATCGAGGAGAAATCTTTTTGCAGGCGCGGGTGGACGGCGCGGTTCAGCCGGGGGTAGTTGCGGCGCGGCTGAATTGGGCCAAGCTGGGCCCTGGACTCCGGAATATCAACGTGCTGACCTCAGAAAAACTTTCCGATCTGGGCAACTCCGCCACGTTTTATTCCGTCTTGGTTGAGGTGGAGTCAACCAAGTCCCTTCCATGAAGCCACCGGCAAGAGTGGCGGCTTGGACGCTTTCCGTTTCTCTACCGTATAATGATCGTTTTCCCGCATCCCAGAGGCTGAGGTCGTAGCGATTCATTTTTGCTCTCATCCAGACATTGTTGTGTCCGGGCGTGGCCACGGTTCTTCCGGTGCCGCGCATCCTCCATCTTCTTCATTTGCACGGCTTTGCCGAAGAATGAAAGGGCTCGGGTGGGCGCTCGGGATTACCCTGGCGTTGCTTTCCGCCTCCCTAAGCTGGGCGCAGACCGACGTGATTTCCGAGATTAACATCCAGGGAAACCGAAGAATTCCCGCCGAGACGGTCAAGGGACGCATCTTCACTCACCCCGGCGACATTTACGATTCCGCGGCGCTGGAGCGCGATTTCAACGCACTATGGAACACAGGCTACTTCGAGGATATCCGCTTCAGCCGCGAACAGACTCCGAAGGGGTGGCGGCTGATTATCCAGGTTAAGGAAAAGCCGACCATCCGCGAGATCAACTATGTGGGACTGAGTTCGGTCTCCACCAGCGACGTGTTGGACCGCTTTAAGGAAGCGAAGGTTCCACTGACGGTGGAGAATCAATACGACCCGACGAAAGTCAAGAAGGCGGAAGTGACGATCAAAGGCCTGCTGGCGGAACATGGCCGGCAGTTTGCCACGATCCGGACGGAAATACGGCAGATCCCTCCCGCTGCGATCGGGATCACATTTGTGATCAAAGAAGGTCCCAAGGTCAAGGTGGGCAAGATCACGTTCGTGGGCAACAAGAACGTCAGAACGAGAGTGCTGCGTTACGCCATGAAGAACTTGCGGCCCATCGGCATCCCGCACTCGGTCTTCCTGGAAAACATCTTCGCCAGAACCTACGACGCCACCAAGCTGGACGAAGATGTGGAACGCGTCCGGAATGAATACCAGAATCGAGGGTTTTTCAAGGCCAACGTGACCGAGCCCAAGACGCAGATTCACGATACCGGGCACGCGGGTATCCATGTCCCGCTGGTACAGGGCGGGGCGGGTAAGTCCGTCGACATTACGATACCCATTGAAGAGGGCGAACGCTACACGCTGGGCGGCATCACGTTCAAGAACAACAAGGCGGTGACCAATGCGAAATTGCTGCGAACCATTTTCCCGATCAAGGACGGAGATGTCTTCAGCAAAGAGAAAGTAGGCAAGGGTCTGGAGAACCTGCGCAAGGCCTATGGCGAGTTGGGCTACATCAACTTCACTCCGGTACCGGAAACCAGGTTTGACGACGAAAAGAAACTGATCTTTCTTGACATTGACGTCGACGAAGGCAAGCCGTTCTATGTGCGCCGCATTGAGTTCGTGGGCAACACTACGACCCGCGACAAGGTGATCCGGCGTGAGATCGCTCTGGAGGAGGGAAGCGTCTACAACTCTCGTCTCTGGGAGTTGAGCTTGCTGCGCTTGAACCAATTGGGATACTTCGACGTGATGAAGCCGGAGGATCCGAACGTCACCGTCCGTCAACTGGATGAGAAAAACGGGTTGGTCGACCTGACGCTGAAGATCAAAGAGAAGGGCAAAAACAGCATTGGCCTGAATGGTGGCGTGAGCGGGCTGGAAGGCGCCTTTGTCGGCATCAATTACGCCACCAACAACTTCCTCGGTCTGGGTGAGACACTTCAGGTCCAGGCCAGCGTCGGGAATCTGGCGAAAAGCATCCGGTTCGGTTTTACCCAGCCCTACATGTTTGACCGGCCATTGCAGTTTGGTTTCAACGTGTACTACACCAAGACCAAGTACGACCAGGCCCGGCAACTCTCCATCTTCAGTGGGATGAACCTGAGCCTGCCCAACGCGGTGCTGCAGAATCTGCAGAATTACACGCAAGCAAGCGCTGGGTTCACGACGTCGTTGAGCTATCCGCTGCGCGCGCGCGACAAGCGCCGTTTCAATCGCCTGGGAATTACTTATTCCTTCGATCGGTCCTCGCTGGCGGCGCTCAGTTCTGCATCCAAGAATTTGTTCGAGTTTCTGGCCTTCCGCGGAATCTCCGGGCCGGTTGCGCTAGACGGAATCATCACCAGCAAGATCTTTCCCAACTTCTCCTTCAATACCATCAACAGTCCCATCTCTCCGCACAGCGGGCACCAGTTCACGTTGGGCGCGGAGCTCGCCGGGCTGGGAGGGACGATTCGCTCGGTCCGTCCGATCGTTCAGTACAAGCGCTTCATTCCTGTACAAAGGGGGCGCAACGCGCTCGGCTTCAACGTACAAGGATCTTTTATCACTGGCTATGGTGGTTTGGTCGCGCCGCCGTTCCAGCGGGCTTACCTGGGTGGGGAGAACGATCTGCGCGGTTTCGATATACGCTCGGTGTCTCCCGTGGCGTTCCTGCCGAGCGTAGGAGCGATCACCCTGACCAATCGCGACGGAACGCCCGTCCTCAGGAACCCGCAGGATCCCCTGGCGGGGAACGTAAGCATTCCGATTCCAGTGGACCAGATCGTTTTCCCGGGCGGTGATTTCAGCGTGTTTACTAACATGGAGTACCGCATTACGATCTATGGGCCGGTGGCCTTGGCTCCATTCGTTGACACGGGCATTGACCCCATTATCCGGAAGTCGCAGTTGCAGATTGCGCAGGTGCAATACGATGGCGTGGTCGGCCAGGCCTTTGGATGTCCGCAGCTAGTGCAAACTGCCACCGCCAACACCTGCACTTTAGGCAGCGTGTTGAACCCGCCGCCGTCGCAAGATCTGCAGGTTCTGGGCACGACCAACTGGCGTCCGAGAATGTCCACGGGACTTGAGCTCCAGGTGTTCCTGCCGGTAATCAACGCGCCGTTCCGACTTTACTGGGCATACAACCCGCTGCGGCTGGATAGCCCCGCGACCCCGCCGATTCCGGTTACTCCCAGCATGTTCCCGCAGGTCTGCGGACCAGCAGGTTGCCACTTAACTGAGGCGGGATCGTATACGTATAACCTGGCGAGGAACGCCTACTCCCCGAGTTTCCTGCTGCGGGAGCCACGCAAGACGTTTCGCTTCACGGTGGCGACGACGTTCTAAGGGCAGGTTCGCAGCAGAAGGTTTGACGACGGCTGAGGATGCTCTCTATAATTGCTGTGATCCACGCCATTGCAGAAAGCTGGTCAGGGTGGACGACACGTCCGCAACCCCGGCGTGTGACGCTGGCAGTCCAGTGCGCCTTGTCGTAGAGGTTTGACGGCGGCCGGTGCAAGAAACGCAAGGCAAAGAAACGCAACACGATGACCTCGTGAGTTTGGGCCTGATAAGTTCGGCCCAATAAGTCCGGCCCAGCGTTGTCCGTGGGTAGTCCGAGTTCATTCCCGGAACCATCTTCACCGGAACTATGTTCCAAGGAGTTTAAGAGATCCAATGACAAGCAAGTTTCTGCGATCTGTCCTGGCCATTGCGGTATTCTCGATGATTTCCGCATGGGCCCAAACCGGTGGCGCCGCCACCCCGTCTAGTTCATCTGCTGCAGCTGCGAGTCCGGCCGCTGCGGTGTCCACGACCGGTACCAGGGTCGGGACGATCAATGTGGAGGCTGCCGTCTTCGGTTCCAACGAAGGCCGTCGTGACGCCGATGTCCTGACCAAGAAACTGGAGCCCAAGCAGAACGAACTCAAGGCCCAGAATGAGGAGCTTGAGGGCCTGCAGAAGCAAATGCAGACCCAGGGCGACAAACTGAACGACGAGGCCAAGGCTACTCTTCTCAAGCAGATTGAGACCAAGAAAAAGTCCCTCGATCGTGCCGTCCAGGATTTCCAGGAGGACGGACAGAACCAGGGAAAAGAGATTTTCTCGCGCATTTTGCAGAAGATGGCACCCACGATCGTGAAATACGCCCAAGAGAATGGATACCAGCTGATCGTGGATACGTCGAACCAGTGGCCCCAAAGCCCGGTTCTATGGTCGGGTGAAGGCGTGGACATCACGAAGGCGATCGTCGACGCCTACAACGTGCAGTCGGGTGTGCCGGCTCCCGCGCCGACGGGCGCTCCGGCGGCGAAGGTGCCTCCGAAGCCCGCTACGACTCCGAAGCCGGCGGCTCCGACGTCAACCGCACCACCTAAGTAAGTTTTCCACGACACCACGTGTGTCGGAAAAGTTCCCAGAGGCCGCGTCCAAGCGCGGCCTTTTTTCTTTGCTCGATCCCGTCCAACGCAGAGGGTTTTGGTGTCCTTAGCAGCAACCGCATTGCAATCGGGAGGACACTTTGTTCACCAGCACACTGAATTCGTCATGGGACGAGCGTTCGCGCCGCGGATTGACAACCTTGACATCGTTTGGCATGCAGGCTCTGGTGGGCGCCGTGTTGCTGGTTTTGCCGCTCCTTCACCCGACGGGATTGCCTTCCTTGCGCCAACTCTCGACGCCGGTCAGTCTGGGTCAGCCTCTGGAAGAGCCTGCTGCAGTCAGAACGCATATGGGTGGAAACACCTTTGCCCCGAGCAACCCTGCGGCCATCACTCTGAGAATGCCTACGCGAATTCCGAGTGACATACCATCTGCCAGTGATGATGGTCTGCCGCAACTCGGACCGTCTGGTCCCAACATTACGGGAGCTTGGGGACCGGGTAGTCTGGATGGAGTGCGTGATTCTTTGGGGACGGATCCGCGCCCGATTATGCCGTCAGCGCCGGTGACGGTGGCTCCTCCGCTCCGCATCTCGCACATGAGCGAGGGGGATCTGATTCACAAGATTCTGCCGTCGTATCCTCCGCTGGCCCGAAGTGCGCGTATCCAGGGGCAAGTCGTGTTGCAAGCGGTGATCAGCAAGCAAGGCGTCATCGAGAATCTTAAAGTTCTGGCCGGACATCCCATGCTGGTGCCGGCGGCGATCGAGGCCGTGCGGCAGTGGCGCTACCGGCCTTACTTCTTAAACAATGAGCCTGTAGAAGTGGAAACCCAGATCATCGTGAACTTCTCGCTGGCAGGAAGCTGATGGGTAAAGCAAGTTTCCAGTTTTCGATTTCCAGTTTCCAGCGTCTTCACATGAAATCTGGAAACTGGAGACCGGAAACTGCCGTGGGAGTAGCCCAAGCGTAACCTAAACGCGCGCGCCGCTCCCGCTATAATCGAGCCCAGTGGCGACAACTGCAGAAATTCTGAGCCGCGTGGCCACCCGACCCACATGGGCGGAAGTTTCTCTGGCTGCTCTGCGGCAAAACTTCCGCACGGTTGTGAAACATGCAGGAGCGGGGGTGACCGTGTGCGCGGTGGTGAAAGCCGACGCTTACGGCCACGGTGCCGTGGAATGCTCTCGCGCTCTGCAGGCGGAAGGCGCGAAGTGGCTGGGCGTTACATCGCTCGATGAGGCGATCCCGCTGCGCGAGGCGGGTATCGAGTCGCGGATTTTGTTGATGACGGGTTTCTGGCGCGGCGAAGAAAGCGAGATCGTGCGCCTGCGGCTCACTCCCACGGTATGGGAGCCGTGGCACATCGAGTCTCTGGAGAATGCCGCAGCGTCCGGAGCGGTGCGCCAGGCTGTGCATTTGAAAGTGGATACAGGGATGGGCCGGCTGGGCGTGTCCTTGGATGAACTTCCGGCTGTGCTGAAAGCTCTCGGCGCGGCTCCGCATCTTATTCTCGAAGGGCTCTCGACGCATCTGGCTTCCTCCGAAATCATGGACGCGCCGTCGGTGGCTGAACAGGAGCGCCGTTT
>PLKR01000571.1:13444-13642 GCA_003140655.1 Acidobacteriaceae bacterium
GGAACCTATATGACCAAAGCGCCCGCGCACGTAGCTGTGCTGCCCGTGGGATATGCCGACGGTTACAACCGGCAGCTTTCCAATCGCGGGCGTGTGATCGTCCGCGACCACTACGCGCCGATCGTCGGCAGCATCTCGATGGACCTCACGCTGGTGGATGTGACCGGCATTCCCGAGATTGCGGTTGGCGATGAAGTT
>PLKR01000571.1:13763-23324 GCA_003140655.1 Acidobacteriaceae bacterium
GTTCGGGCGAGTCGGAAAAATCGATATCCGAATCCTGGAGCGCATCAACTCTCTTCCAGTCAGTCTTGGATGGCTTTTTCGTATTGTTCGCTTTCACGCTTGGTTGCCTTTCTGAGCGAGATGATGCGAATGGGGTCCGGTTCGCGTTCCGCGAAAACCACGTGCGCGACGCGACCGTGGATCAGGCCCAGCCCAATCCATCGCTTTTCCCCGTAATCTTCCCGCGTGTCTGGCTCCGCCGCCACGACGCGTCGGAACATCTCTTCTGCGTCTTCGAAGTCGAGGCCGTGCTTTCGGATGTTCGCACGGTTCTTGGCTTCGTCCATTTCAAAGTCCGTTGCAACTCCAAATGTAGCTACACGTCAGAGGCTGCCGCGGATTTACTTCCTGCACCGCTGAATATCGTATTTGGCTGGCGTTCTCTGTGACGGATGTCACAGGAGTCCCGAGCATTCCGAGGACTCCTACAGGAACTACCCCAGCCGGTTTGGCACTCTGTGGAAATTCTTTAACCTGNNCTCATCCCTGTGGATTTCTTTTCTTCGGGAATTCACATCTGGTTCACGCCCTTGTAACCACTGCGCGACTACTTTGGCATGTGCATGGTTCTCTTGCGACCATCGCTCAGGAGGAAATTCGTGTCTAACCCGCGCGCAAAGCCCAAACCCAAGTACGTTGTACCTGATAATCCGCATTTACCAAATCAAAGTAAAGTGCTAGAGTACTGCGCACTGAAGGTTTGACTGAGCGGAATCCCGGAAAACAGCTGATGCTGAAGAACCTCCCCATAGTGTTCTTGTGCCTGTGCTTCGCTCCACTGCATTTGGTTCTCTATGCGGAGGCTGCTGAAGAAGCTTGCCAGCGCCCCTCGCCGGGCAGCACTGTCACCGAGCCCGCAGATCTGCGCAGCCGTAATGGCGTGCTGAAAGTAGAATTGACGGCCCGCAACGCAAAGCAGGGCGACGGATCTACGCGTTACTGCTTCGTCGATGAGAGCGGCGCAGAATCGCCCACTCTTCGCGTGAATCCTGGCGACCTTGTCAGCCTGACTCTAAAAAATGATTTGACAGCTTTTAGTTCCGGCTCAGCGACGGCTCCCCATCAACACGCGCATGCGGATACCGGGAAGAACGGGAACCCGTGCACCAGCGAATTGATGACGCGGGAATCCACCAATCTTCATTTCCATGGCTTGACGATCCCCCCAGTCTGCCACCAGGACGACGTTCTGCACACGTCGATTCAACCTGGCGATTCGCCGTTCGAGTATCGCTTCCGCATTCCGGAGAACGAGCCTCCCGGACTGTATTGGTACCATCCGCATATTCACGGTTTCACGAAAGAGCAGGTGCTCGGTGGCGCATCGGGCGCCATCATCGTGGAAGGAATCGAGCGGGCGGATAAGGCGGTTGCCGGATTGCCGGAAAGAGTTTTGGTTATTCGCGATCAGGATCTGCTGAACCCGAACGCTCCGCCCTCGAAATGGGAACCCGTTATTCCCAAGATGCTGTTTGATCGCGACGGGGATGCAGCCAATACCGGCACCGGATTCGGCAAGCCCGCGAAGGATCTCTCAATCAATTATGTCCCCGTACCCTATCCGGATTACAGGCCGGCTGTGATCGAGATGAAACCGGGGGAGCAGCAACTGTGGCGCGTGGTGAATGCGTCGGGAATCACGTACCTTAACCTGGAAGTTCTATTCAGTCGGACACCGCAGCCGCTTGGCCTGGTGGCAATGGACGGGATTCCGCTCAACGAAAACGGCCTGCCACGAGATTTTGTGGACTGGCAAACTCATCTCGGGCTACCGCCGGGGGCGCGGGTGGAATTCATAGTGAAGGGACCTCCCGCGGGCGTTTTGGGACTTCTCGTCACGAAAACGGTGGATACGGGAGCTGGTGGTGAGAACGATCCGAATCGTGCGATCGCCACGATTACGGCTTCCCAGGACGCACCGGAGCCATCCTCGGAACTTACCGCCTCGCCGCAACCGCTTCCGGCTTCGCAGATGCCATGGCTGGGGAGCGTGGCTCCCGTGCGCACGCGAAGGCTCTACTTTTCCGAGAAGCTTCTCGATCCGAATGATCCAAACAGCGCGACAGAATTTTACATAACAGTTGAGGGGCAGACGCCGGCACAGTTCGATCCGAGGTCAGGGATTCCAAACATCATTGCGAAGCAGGGAACAGCGGAGGATTGGATCATCGAAAACCGATCGAACGAACTTCATGCGTTCCATATTCATCAGCTGCATTTCATGCTGCTTGATTACCGCGGCAAGCCCGTGAACGAGCCGTTTCTTCGCGATACCATCAACGTCCCTTACTACGACGGCAAAGCTCTTCAATATCCCACAGTCCGATTGCGGATGGACTTTCGCGATCCCAATACGGTTGGCGACTTTCTGTACCATTGCCATCTCTTGGAGCATGAAGATGGAGGAATGATGGGGCTGATTCGTGTAGAGCCATGAGGAGTGAGCGCAGGGTTCAAAACGAATTCGTCCTGAAACAAAACGAATCAACCGAGCACGACTCGCAAACCAACGATTCCCAGGTTTACTTGTTTTTCCCGGAAGAGTCTTTTCACGTTGGTGTCCACCTTAACCAGCAACTCAAACCCAGAGGAGAAAAAAATGACTGTCACATCACTCGGATCGAGAGGCGTGCATTATTTGCGCATGGGACTGGCGTGGCTTGCAATGTTCCAGTTCACAATCGGCGCTCCCTTCGCCAACGCAGCTGCCCAACCACAACCCTCACCCGATTCGGCGACCACCACGCCGATCAAGCACGTCATCGTGATCATTGGAGAAAATCGCAGCTTCGATCACGTCTTCGCCACATACGTACCCACAAGTGGGGATAGTATAAAAAACCTCCTTTCGGAAGGTATCGTTACGTTGGACGCCAGCAAGAACGCAGTAGTCGGGCCGAATTTCGATAAGGCTCAACAGTTGGCAGCCACGGAGAACACCGACACATTCCTGCTGGATCCGCCGAAGCAGGAATTTCCCAGCAACATATTGCCTGCGCCGCTAGTCGGCGGTCCCAGCGGTTTGGAGGGCTATTTTTCCGGCACCAACCCCTGCGGAACCACGCCGGCGATTTCGGCGCTCCAGTGCGCTGAAATTACCGAAGACGGACTGCCCGTCGGCCATTACAATTCTCTGATCAGCGGCGGCACCGGATTAACGAAGTACACGCCCGATACGCGCATAACCAATGTTACGTCGTTGCCGGCCGGACCGTTCCAATTGACGAACGGCAGCACCTTCACCGACGACGCCTATGCGGCCAGCCCTGTCCATCGCTTCTATCAGATGTGGCAGCAGATGAATTGCGGCTTGGACCATGCCACGGACAACAATCCTTCTGGTTGCAACTCCCAGCTGTTTTCCTGGGTTGAAGTGACGGTTGGGGCGGGCACGAACGGCACAACGCAGCCGCCGCTCTGCTCTTCTGACGGTGGCACGCTTCCCTGCTTCACCACCAATTACTTGCCCAGCGTTCCCGATGCACAAACCACGGGTGAAGGATCGACCGCTCTTGGCTTTTACAACGTGCAGCAAGGCAATGCTCACTACTTCAAGACCCTGGCGGATGAATACACCATGAGCGACAACTTCCACCAATCCGTCAGTGGAGGCACCGGCCCCAATCACATCATGTTCGGTCACGCTGATGCGATCTGGTTCAGCGATGCTAAGGGGAATCCTGCGGAACCCCCGAACAACAAGGAAGTATTCACGGCTCCGTATAGTGGCGGCCCCAATCCGGACGAGGGGATCGTCAATGAGCTGGAAGACCCCAATCCGGCGCCCGGAACCAACAACTGGTACACCGAAGACGGCTATGGCAACAGCTACAACTCCGGTTACCCGCCGCCGTATTCCACCAACCCGGCTTCCGGCGGCGGATCGTATAGCGATTGCTCGGATACCACACAGCCGGGCGTCGCGCCGATTGTGAATTACCTCAACTCCCTCGGTATCGACCCGCGTT
The DNA here is from genome assembly GCA_003140655.1 of Acidobacteriaceae bacterium. GTDB lineage: Bacteria > Acidobacteriota > Terriglobia > Terriglobales > Acidobacteriaceae > Sulfotelmatobacter. The sequence continues at coordinate 17,771 of PLKR01000571.1, forward strand.
GTGAAAAGGGCCACTACTACCTCCTGAACAATTACAACCCGGGCTGGTTCGGCAACGGCAAGAATGCNNTATGCTGACCAGAATCCCGCCAACACGCCATTTACAATTCCACCCTCATCGACGCCCAGCATCGGCGATGACCTCAACAGTCACAACATTTCGTGGACGTACTATGGCGATCAGTGGAACAACTATGTCAACGACCCATACCAGCTGAATTATGGGACCAATGGGCCGGATGCCGACGAATATTGCAACATTTGCAACCCGTTCCAGTACGACACGTCCATTATGTCAAACCAGGCTCAGGTGGCAGCGCACGTACAGGATTCCATTAACCTGTATGCGGACATTGCCACAGGAACCTTGCCCGCGGTTTCGATTGTGAAGCCGAGCGGCTATGTCGATGGCCATCCGGCATCGTCGAAGCTCGATTTGTTCGAGCAATTCACGAAGAAGATCGTGGACCTGGTCCAGAACTCGCAGTACTGGTCCAATACCGCGATCTTCATCACGTTCGACGAAGGCGGCGGCTACTATGACTCCGGTTATATTCAGCCGCTCGATTTCTTCGGCGACGGAACGCGCATCCCGCTCCTCGTGGTCTCGAAATACTCCACGGGTGGCCATATCAACCACGATTATGGGGACCACGTCTCCATCCTCAAATTCATCGAGAGGAACTGGAGCATCGGCACGATTACTTCCCGCAGCCGGGACAATTTCCCGAACCCGGTGACGAAAGCGGGTAACCCGTACGTTCCGATTAACGGACCGGCGATTACAGACCTGTTTGATGCGTTCACCTTCTAACAGGCTGTTGCAAACCGCCTGGATAGGTTTAGGCGCAAGGCAAATTAACAGCCGATCAGGGAGGGAATCTCTGGTCGGCTTTTTTGCGTGGGGATCTGCAGCGCCCAACGCTCCGGCGGCGTCGAGGGTTTTTCACTTAATTCGATTTTCCATGACCCAGAATCTCCCGCATCCCGCCGCGCATCCGTTATCCTAGTAACGGACCTATATGGCTACCCCGAAATCTAAGACTTCCAGCGGCAGGGCCGCTGTAGTCGATACCTCCGCGAACAATGGCTCCAACCCGGAGCGCGAACGCGTCTTCAATGCCTTCCGACAATGGGGATACCTTGAAGGCGATCTCGATCCCCTCGGCTTCCTGCGACCGCGCATCGCTCCCGAACTTCGGATCGACAGCGAGTACACCCGTGAAGCACGCGCCATCTACTCCTCGACCATCGGCGTCGAAATCAACCACATCTATGCTCCCGAACGCCGTCGCTGGATTTATGAGCAGATGGAATCCGAGCCGCCTCAAGAAGACCAACAGCGCATCCTCGATCTGCTAATCCGCGCCGATGTCTTCGAGCAGGTCGTGCAGCAGCGTTATCTCGGCAGCAAACGCTTCTCGCTCGAAGGCGTCACCGCTCTGATTCCGTTGGTCGATGAACTTCTGGACACTGGCTCCCGCCTCGGAGCCATCGAACTCGTCATGGGCATGAGCCACCGCGGACGCCTCAACGTCATCGCCCACGTTGCCAAGCGATCGCCGGAAGAAATCTTTGCCGGCTTTGAAGACGTTGACCCGCGCAGCGTTCTGGGCTCCGGCGACGTCAAGTACCACATGGGCGCGACCGGCGAATACATCACACGCAGCGGCGGCAAGGTGCACATCCACCTGGTTTCGAACCCCAGCCACCTCGAAGCCGTCGATCCCGTCACNNGGCGACGCCGCTTTTGCCGGACAAGGCATCCTTGCCGAAACCATGAACTACGCCGATCTTCCCGGCTACACCGTCGGCGGCACCATTCACATCGTCGTCAACAATCTGCTCGGATTCACCACCAGCTATCTCGAGGAGCACTCCACGCGCTTCGCTGCCTGCATCGCGCGCCGCCAGTCGATCCCTATCTTCCACGTCAATGGCGAAGATGTGGACGCCGTGGTCCGCGTCGCCCGCCTAGCCACCGAATACCGCTACCAATTCGGCACTGACGTGGTCATCGACCTCATCGGCTACCGCCGTCACGGCCACAGCGAAGTCGACGATCCCACCGTCACCCAGCCGCTGCTCTACAAAAAGATCAAAGAGCATCCGCCGCTGTGGGAAATCTATGCCGACGACATCGGCGCCGCCGACGCCCAGGCCCAGGCAGCCGCCGTCAAAGCCGAGTTCGAATCCGCGCAGAAAGATGCCGGCAAGATCACCAAGAAGCCGCTGATGCGCGATCTGCCCACGTATTGGGATCAATACTATGGAGGCCTGCACAAGCCGGAATTTGAAGTCGAGACGGGGCTCTCGACGGAGGAGTTAGCCGAGCTTACCAATCATCTCACTACTTATCCCGAAGGCTTTCACATCCATCCGAAAGTAAAGAAGCTCCTTGAACAACGCGCCGAAATGGGCACCGGCAAACGCGCCGTGGACTACGGCATGGCCGAAGCTCTAGCTTTCGCGAGCCTGGTAAAAGCTGGCTTCCCGGTTCGCCTCAGCGGCCAGGACACCCGCCGCGGAACTTTCAACCAGCGCCATTCCGTCCTCATCGATATCGAGAACGAGAACGAATACGTCCCGCTGGAAAACATCGCGCCCGGCCAGGCCCGTTGCGGTATACACAACTCCACTCTTTCGGAGCCCGGCGTGCTCGGCTTTGAATACGGCTACAGCCGCGACTATCCCGAAGCACTCGTCCTCTGGGAAGCCCAGTTCGGCGACTTTGTGAACGTCGCACAAGCCATCATCGACCAGTTCATCTCCGCCGGCGAAGCCAAGTGGAATCTGCTCTCGGGCCTCGTCCTGCTCCTCCCTCACGGCTATGAAGGCCAGGGACCGGAACACTCCAGCGCGCGCATCGAGCGTTTCATCCAGCTTGCCGCGAAACACAACATCCAGATCGCGCAGCCTTCGAACGCCGCGCAATATTTTCACCTGCTCCGCCGCCAGGCCCTGCGCCACTGGCGCAAACCGCTGGTCGTATTCACTCCCAAGAGTATGTTGCGCCATCCTGACGCGTCATCGCCCATCGCGGACTTCACCCAGAAAAATTTCCAGAACGTACTCCCTGACACTGAAATCGAAGAAGCCGACCGCATCCTGGTCTGCACCGGCAAGATCGGACACGAACTTCAAGCCGAGCGGAAGAAGAGAAAGGATAACTCGACGGCCATTGTTTTTCTCGAACAGCTCTATCCCTTCCCGGACAAGGAACTCGTCGCCGAATTCGCCCGCCATGGCGACACCGGCGAAATCGTTTGGGTACAGGAAGAGCCCGCCAACATGGGAGCGTTGTTCAACATGCTCCCGCGCCTCCAGCGCATTGCGGGCGCCCGGCATGTGCTCTCAGTAAAACGCAGCTCCAGCGCCAGCCCGGCAACCGGCAGTGCCAAAGCGCACGAAGTAGAGCAAAAGACGCTGCTGACGTTAGCTTTCACCACAAAGGGATAGCGGATCAGAGCAACTCATGTGGGGACAGCCGCCCCCGACTGTCCAGACGAGCGAAGCGCGGCTCGCTTGTTGTGGAGGCGGGCGACTCGCCCGCGTGCCTTTGGGTGGCGCAGCGCTCTCAGCGCCGCGAAGAGAGCATTGCCATGGATGAGGCTTTAGCCGCTGAGGTACCTTGCGGGAAGGACAGCGCCTACAGCGGCCTTTCGGTTACCACTTTTCCGTCAGCCCCCGGCAGCGCAGCCTTCGCGCCTCCAGCACCCTCGCCCGCGAGCAGCCCCTCCAAATTCGGATACGCATAAATCGTAGGCGCATGATTCGCCATCAACCCACCCGTATCAGCGGTCGGCCCATAATTGCTGTGCACATCCCGCCCTAGCATCCGCAGCATCGCCATCAACTGTCCGCGATGATGCGACGTATGCGTCATCCGCCGCGTCATCACCCAGGCCCGCGACCGCTGCACATCGAAAAACTTCACATTCGCTTCCCACCAGCCTTCATCCTTCTCCAACAACGCCCCCAGCCGTTTGCCGCTGTCCTCTGCATACCGCTTCATGAACTCCAAGCGCGTTTCTATCTTCGGCAGCGGCGGCGCCTCCACATCAACTCCCAACATATTGCGGAACCACAGATCTTCGCTCACGCACTGATGCACCATCTGCTCATGTACGCTGCGCCCCCGCGGATCGCCCTCCCGCGGTCGCACCGCGAGATCTTCGTCCCGGAATTCGCTCCACACGCTGACCACCTTCACCCGCTCCGTCGCGTACGTTTCGACAAGGAATGCGTATCTCATAGCCGCAAATGTTACCCTAATTCTCCGAATTCAACTCCATGCCCCGCCGACCCCAACCACTTCGCGTCGCCATCGACACCGGCGGCACTTTCACCGACTGTGTCTGGAGCGACGCCAGCGGCCGCCTGCGCATGTTGAAGGTCTTCTCCACTCCAACCGACCCTTCCCAAGCCATCCTCGAAGTCCTCCGCAAAATCAATCACGAAGGTGAATTCGTGATCCTGCACGGCACCACCGTCGGCACCAACACTCTGCTCGAACGCAAAGGCGCTCGCACCGCTCTGGTCACCACTGCCGGTTTCGAAGGCATTATCGAGATCGGCCGCCAGGCTCGCCCCAAGCTCTACGACTTCTTCTTCGACCGAGTCGAACCACTGGTCCCAGCCGATCTCCGCTTCGGCATCGAAGAACGCACTTCCAGCGACGGCGAAATCCTAACCTCACCTTCGCCCGCGGATTTGAAATCGCTAGCCTCCCAACTAGCAGCGAAGCAACCTGAGTCCATCGCCCTCTCGCTACTCTTCTCGTTCGCAAATCCGAGAAATGAGCAAGCGATCGCGGATGCCCTCAAGCCTTTAGGAATCCCGCTCTCCATCTCTCATCGAATTCTTCCGGAGTTCCGCGAATATGAGCGCGCGTCAACCGTGGTAATCAACGCCTACCTCCAGCCAGTGATGCAGCGTTACCTGGAAAATCTGGAAAACCGCTTCCGTAGAGACGTTGCTTGCAATGTCTCTGTTGGCGCCCATCCCCGAATCTTTGTCATGCAATCCAGCGGAGGCATCACCGCCCTGACTGCCGCCGCCAGCGAGCCCGTCCGCACCGTCCTCTCCGGCCCCGCCGGAGGCGTAGTTGGCGCCGCCGCCCGCGCCCGCGCCAGCGGCTTCGAGCGCATCATCGCATTCGACATGGGAGGCACATCCACCGACGTCTCCCTGGTCGAGGGCGCCGTCACCACCGCCAACGATGCGCAAGTGGCGGGACTTCCGGTGAGCGTCCCCACGCTCGACATCCACACCGTGGGCGCAGGCGGAGGCTCACTTGCCCGCTTCGACGCCGCAGGAGTTCTCCGCGTCGGCCCCGAATCCGCCGGTGCCGATCCCGGCCCCATCTGCTACGGCCGCGGTACCCAGCCCACCGTCACCGACGCCAACCTCTTACTAGGCCGCCTGCAACCAACGCGCTTCCTAGGCGGAGATTTCGCTCTCGATCTCGACCGCACCCGCCGCGTCATCCGCGAATGGCTGAAGCAGCAGGAAAGTTCGCTGACTCTCGAGAAATTCGCCGCCGGCGTAGTCCG
>PLKR01000571.1:23358-23582 GCA_003140655.1 Acidobacteriaceae bacterium
TCGGCATTCTGGTCAGCGATATAGTCAAAGATTACTCCCGCACTGTTCTGTGGGGCGTCTCCGGCAAACTTCCAGGTCCGCAACTGGATCGAGAGTTTTCGACTCTGCAGAAACAAGCCGCGAAGGATTTTCACGAGGAAGCCTGGCAGGGAAGACTTCACTATCAGCGCAGCGTCGACATCCGTTACCGCGGCCAGGGATTCGAACTCAACCTGCCGTTCACC
>PLKR01000023.1:0-2533 GCA_003140655.1 Acidobacteriaceae bacterium
ATGCCTTTGAGAGCGAAGTACCTCCCTTGAATGTGATGGAGTCACCGATGCCAGGAAGAGTAAAGAGCTCCCTCAGGGTCCAGCACACCCAAAAGTCTTTTTCAACGCTGACCGCCTGCAAGCCAAGCTGCGCTTCGACCTGCTGAAAGGCGAGTCGACGTTCGTCGGACGGGAGTTTCAGGAAGGTGTTCACGGATTGGGCACTTGATCCGCGAGTGGGCGCAGCAAGTCGGCAATCCAGGCGGGAGCGTGGCGAAGGTCCCGACGAAGGGCGGGACGATCCTCTTCGGTGATCTGCCGGAGGAGAATCGAACGAACTTTGTTGTCCACCTGATCTTCCCCGAGATAGCGAAGGGNNCTGGATCAATGTGCCGCTCTTGCGGCCGGCGGCGGCAAGGTTCCGAGGCACCGTCCGCTTAAGGATAATCTCCTGTTTCCCGAGTTTCACCTTGCGGGAGGGCCCATCGGTAAGAAAGACGATCCGGGATGGCACCTGCTCGGAAAGGCCGAGTACGTTGGCGGCGTATGCTCCCGAAGGTTGGAGACGGATTGCATCGCGTCCCACCAACGCGCGTGCCACGGCATCGGCGGAAGGGGCGACCGTTCCTAGCACGGGATGTTTTACCGGGTAATCGTAGAGGCCCCGAGCCAGCAGTCGTATGACTCCCTCATGTCTAAGTCGGCGAAGGGTCGACTCAATGGCAGCGGTGCTACCCATCCCTTGGAAATGCCTATGAGTGAATACCCAGCCCCTCCTGTGGCCGTAAATTCTACTACGAAGTTGTGCATCAACGGATTGTGGCTTATTTGACGCTGTCATCTTGACGGGAAAATGAACCTCTTTTCCCGTCAATACAAGAACACATTAATCTTGGCTCGCCAGAGTCCTCCGCTCATCGGGGCCTTATTCGTTAACCGACCCTCTCAGGAAATCGGCTACGGATCGATTAAAGATCGGCCAAGGCCTTCAGAGATGCAGCAGCTCATCGACGCCCAACTCCCTCGCAGGCCTTCGCGGGAAGTCGTCCAGAGGGACGCCGTCGCGCCGGCCAAGCTCAATCGTGTTGTTCCACTGGTCCTTGACCCATGAAACCACTTTCGGACGGGACACAGGGTCGCGCGCAGCCTCGCGCGCCGAGCAGCCGTCGAAGATTTCATCTTTGCCAGATTAACATGCAGGCCAGGTTTTGGGGTCGCTTAGGCCGATTTTCCCCGCCTAAGCTGACCTAAGGTGAGACTCTATTCCGGTACGGTCGCCGAATTTTCAGAGGACTCGGCGCACAACCGGATTGCCGACCGGCTACGGGTCGCCTTTCGCGAATGTTACCGGTATGAGCCCGGTCCCTCGGAGGTCGCTTCATGGCGGAACTCGCTGAGAGCGATGGCACAGGTTTTTGATCGAGCGCAATTGAAAGACAACGGCGTGCTACTCGAATACCAGCTTCCTGCAACTTCCCGCCGGTTGGACTGCATGGTCACGGGAAGAAGTGGCGATCGGTCCGCTCAAGCGATGATTGTCGAGTTGAAACAGTGGGAAGAATGCGAACCAACGGATGGTGAGCTCATCCTTACTCGGACCGGGGGTGCCAAACGCGATGTACTTCACCCGTCAGTCCAGGTAGGCGGATACCGGAATTACCTGGCAGACTCTCATATTGCTTTCCATATCGATCCAGATCCGGTTGGCCTCGGGGCATGCTCTTATCTCCATAACTATGTATTTCGGGAGGGCGACCCCCTCCTGGAGGCGAAATTTGAGCCATGGTTGAAGGAGTTCCCCATCTTTTCGGCGCACGATTCCGAAAAACTCATCGAAGACCTCCGGGTACGGGTCGGAGCCGGAGATGGGATGGGAATACTTGATCGGGTGGAGCGCAGCAAATACCGGCCGAGCCGAAAGCTGCTTGAGCACGTTTCGCGAATGGTTGAGGGGCGTCGCGAGTATGTTCTCCTCGACGATCAAATGATCGCTTTCGATCGGGTGCTCGCCGCAGCACGCTCTGGAAAGAGCAAACGAACAAAAAGCCTCGTCTTGGTGATTGGCGGCCCAGGGACGGGAAAATCGGTCATCGCGTTGAACTTGGTCGCGAGGCTCGCCGCCGAGGGGCTTTCTAGCCATTATGCCACTGGTTCCAAGGCCTTTACAGAGACGCTTCGGCAGATCGTGGGTAGGCGGGCGAGTCCGTTGTTCAATTACTTCAATAGCTACTCGGCGATGGAGCCAAGGGCGCTCGACGTCGTAATCTGCGATGAGGCGCATCGCTTGCGTAAGACGAGTTCGAATCGCTTTACCCCTGCGGCCATGAGAACAGATAAGTCCCAAATTCAGGAGCTGATTGACGTCTCCCAAACGGCGGTGTTTCTAATTGACGATCGGCAGGTAGTGAGGCCGGATGAAATAGGATCAGCTGACCTAATTCGGCAGACGGCTAAGGCGAATGGCGCCGAGCTGCACGAGATTAAATTGGAGGCGCAGTTTCGTTGTTCGGGTTCCGACGCGTTCATTCAATGGGTCGAAAATACACTCGAGTTA
>PLKR01000023.1:2589-4559 GCA_003140655.1 Acidobacteriaceae bacterium
GTCGAGGACGTAACGATTGGCAGTTTTCGTCGCCCGTGGAACGCCAAACCCGAAGCCCGACGTTTGGCCAAGGGCATCCCGCGTGCGCCGCTTTGGGCATACAGCCCAGGAGGAGAGAACCAAGTAGGCTGCATCTACACCGCTCAAGGATTCGAATTCGACTATGTTGGCGTTATCATCGGCACGGACCTGATTTATCGGCCAAGCGAAGGATGGATGGGAGACAAACGGAATTCCTACGATTCGATTGTGAAAAGGTCTGGCGACCGATTCGTCGAATTGGTCAAGAACACGTACCGTGTTCTCTTAACCAGAGGAATGAAAGGGTGCTATGTCTGCTTTTTGGACAAAGCGACCGAGGATTTTTTCAGAAGCCGAACAGAAGGCACATCCATCGACTATCCCGACGTGGTTGAGGAGCAGCAACGCCACGTAGCCGAGGACTGAATGAGCTCCTGGTGGGTGAACCATAAACAGACATTCCGCCACGAATTTCGTGGCGGCTATATCTGGTCTCCTAAGCGCCGAAAAGATGGCAGTAGGAATATTTTTTATGATTACATGCGGCTGGTAAGGCCGGGCGACACTGTTATTTCCTATGCAGACGGCCACGTGAAGGGGATCGGGCTTGCAAAATCGCATTGCTACACGTCGCCAAGACCAGATGAGTTCGGACACATAGGAGAGGTCTGGGACGCAATCGGATGGAGGGTCGATGTCGGCTTCCTTCCTGCCGTTCGAACCATCCGGCCCCGGGATATGCTCGGCGAAATCGGCCAATTGATCGGAATGAAACACTCGCCATTGGGCCCGGACGGAAACGGGCGACAGGCTGTCTATTTGGCGGCGATCTCGGATGCACTCGCCAGCTCAATTCGCCGAGCAGTCGGCATCGAGGCAGCGCCACTTCAAGCTGAGGAAGGTGGCAACAGCACTAATATAGAAATCGATCTACCCGGTGTCGAGGAATGGGAGCGCATCGAGCGTCAAAGGATCGAGAGCGCAGCAATTCCGGAAACCGACCGCCTTGCACTCATCAGGGCTCGGCTGGGTCAAGGTCGTTTTAAGGAAAACGTGAGCCGAATTGAGATCTGCTGCCGGCTGACCCGCGTTTCGAACCCCGTCCACCTCATCGCCAGTCACATCAAGCCGTGGCGGGAGTCCTCGAACGAGGAAAGGCTCGCGGCTGGCAATGGCCTCCTCCTCACCCCGTCCATTGATCACCTCTTTGACCGGGGATTCATCTCGTTCGAGGATACCGGTCAAACTCTCATCTCGCCCGTCGCCGATCCCGATTCACTTCGGCGCATGGGCGTCAACGTAGAAGCGCCGCCACGGGTCGGGGGCTTCAATTCCGATCAGCGCCATTTCCTTCAGCACCATCGCTCATCCATTTTCCTAGCCGCAGTGAGTGAATGATCGTCTGACGACAGCCTCGTAGTAGTCCAGCGCCCGGTTGAAGTCTCTTTGTACGGTCGGGTGAAACTCGACCGTCATGCGGAGCGACGGCGCACTCCGGCCCAAAAGGCCTCTTCGGTTAAAGGAAGTACTTCTCCGCTTTCAAGCTCGGCGTCACGGCGGATGGCTTCTGCCAGAATTTCTTCAGGTTCGGCCGGCGCAAGCGGAGCCGGCAGACTGCCAAGAATCTTGCCGGCCAAATGCAGCCGGTCCTTATCGGGAAGCCGAAGGGCAGCCGCTTCAATCTCTTGGAGGGTATTCATGGTTGGAAAATTGGTCGGCAAATCGGCCCTTGCAAGACGGGATCGGAACCCGCGCTCCACCAAACCTGGCGGCCCGTGCGCCGGCTGTCACCTTACAACTCGATCTCGTTCGAGTCGCCGGCAACAAATACAGGATAGCTTTTTACGTTGTCCGAATCTGGAGGGCCGAGGACTTTGCCGGTCGTCATAAGTCCAGCAATTCATCAACGCCCAACTCCCTAGCGAGCTTTCGCGGGAAGTCGTCCAAAA
>PLKR01000608.1 GCA_003140655.1 Acidobacteriaceae bacterium
GGTAGTCGGAGAGAATCGAGCGTACATTGTTCAGTTTGTCCGCAGCAGAAACCAGCCTGGTTTCCGCGTCGGCATTCTTCAGATGACGGATATAGACTTCTTTTCGTTTGCGCCACGGCGGCTTGGGATACGTATCGGAGTCCGTGCAACCATCCACAATCTTCGCCACACGACTCCCGAACCGCCGCCGGATTTCTTTCAGCATGGGCGCGCCGCCGCAGTCTTCCACCACATCGTGCAGCAGCGCCGCGATCGCCAGATCCTCATCGCCACCAAACTCAAGCACCAGTGACGCAACCCCCATCAAGTGCGCGATGTAAGGAATCGTCGAAGCTTTGCGCGTCTGCCCGGTATGCTCCTCGGCCGCAAAACTGAAGGCGTTCAAGAATCGCGGACCAAGCTTCACCGATTTCTGTTTCACTGCCGACACTTTTGCCGGTTTCGCGCCCACTATTGTTTCTCCCCGCGCCGCGCCAGCAAATACGCCCGGATGAACGGCTGCAGATCGCCGTCGAGAACCCGGTCCACGTCGCCAACTTCGGTCTTAGTGCGGTGATCCTTGATCATGCGGTAGGGCTGTAGCACGTAGGAACGAATCTGCGAGCCGAAGTCGTTATCGAGTTTTGAGTCTTCAATCTTCTTCGTGGCCGCGCGCTTTTTCTCCATCTCGAATTCGTAGAGTTTGGAGCGCAGCATGCTCATGGCCCGTTCGCGATTCTTATGCTGCGAGCGTTCATTCTGGCAGCTCGCCACCAGACCGGTGGCGATGTGCGTGATGCGCACCGCCGAATCCGTCGTGTTGACGTGCTGCCCGCCCTTGCCGCTCGAACGGTAGGTGTCAGTGCGAATGTCTTCGGGCTTAATCACCACTTCAATGCTATCGTCAATTTCCGGAGAAACATAAACGCTGGCAAACGACGTGTGCCGCCGCTTGGCCTGATCGAATGGAGAAATCCGCACCAGCCGGTGCACCCCGATTTCGCTGCTCAGCAACCCAAAGGCATACTCGCCGTTCACCGCAAACGTCGCCGATTTCAGGCCCGCTTCTTCGCCGGGCTGGTAATCGTAAAGCACCGTCTCGAATCCCTGCCGTTCCGCCCACCGCAGATACATCCGCAGCAGCATGTCGGCCCAGTCCTGGGATTCCGTCCCGCCCGCGCCGGGATGAATGGTCACGATCGCGTTGAGCGCGTCGTTTGCGCCAGAGAGCAGCGTCTCGGTCTCAAGCTTGTCAACCAACTCGCGCAGGGAGTCGACGTCACGGCGCAATTCCCCGTCGACATTCTCGCCTTCCTTGGCCAGCTCGAGATAGGCGGCAATGTCATCGCTGCGGCGGGCCAGATCGGCGTCAGTACCCAGCAAGTGCTCCAGACGCTTCTTCTCGCGCATCACCTGCTGCGAGCGCTGCGGATTAGACCACAGATTCGGCTCAGCGGACTGCTTCTCGATTTCGGCTAGTTGCGGACGGAGTTTGTCCGCGTCAAAGATACTCCCGGAGTTCGCGTACCTTCTTGCTCAACGACACGTATTCCTGTTCCAACTCTTGATTCATGAGGATACTTTTGCTTTCTTGCCTGCTTTCATGCGAAGCCCGAAGCGCGTGAGTAGCGCCCCTGCTGAAATTATCGCACACAGCCAGCAGAACCAGTCGCCGTGCCGCGTGTAGAACGTGNNATCGAGGCCGTCACTCCCGTGTTCGTCGCGCTCAACAGCCAGCGGTCATTCTCGATGGCGCGCATGCGCGTCTGATTCAGGTGCTGCGCGTAGGCGCCGCTGTCGCCATACCAACCGTCGTTCGATAGATTCACCAAAACCTGCGCCCCCTGATTCGCAAACTCGCGCACTTCCCCGGGAAACACGGACTCGTAGCAGATGAAAACTCCGAGCCGCATGCTTCCCGCGTCCAGCGGCGCTCTCGACGCTCCCGGCTGAAACTCTCCCACCTCTTTGGTTAAGCCTCCGGCAAACGCAAACAGCCGGGGGAACGGGAGGTACTCTCCGAAGGGCACCAGATGCACTTTGTCGTAACGCGCAGTCCAATCGCCAGAAGGGCTGACCACCGCGGCCGAGTTGAACACCTGCGAAGCCGGCCTGCCGCTCCCCAGGGCCGGTGTGCTCCCGATGGCGCCCGTCACCACCCAAGTGTGCGTTTCCCGAGCCATCTCGCTTACCGGACCGCGAAACAGCGGATCGCTCGCAAAAAAGGGCGCAGGAGACTCGGGCCAGACGATCAAATCAACCTTCCCCGGCTTCGAGTCGGGCGCGCCAGATGAATTAGCAGCCACGGCTTTTGCGGTTAGATCAGTCAGTTGGCGCAGCGTGCGCTCGAACGTATCGCGCGTCCAGGTTGCATCCACCGGAATGTTCTCCTGCACCAGCAGCGCGGCGTGATCAGCCGGCAGCGCAGGAGCATTGACCAACCGCCCGGCCTGTAGCACCGAGGCCGCCACCAACGACGCAATCAGCAGTGTGCTCCGTTTTTTTCTGGGCACCAGAAACGACGCCGCCACCGCAACATTCACCAGCATGATCTCGAACGAGACCCCGTAGACCCCAGTCCAGGTGGTGATGCGGCTAAGTGAGATGTTATCCACCTGCGCGGTGCCCAGCAGGTTCCACGGGAAGCCGGTGACACGCGTCCGCGCCAACTCCACCGCGATCCAAAGAAACGGTGCGGCCACCAGGGCGCGGCGGTTGTCCCGCCCCGGTCCAACCGTCAAGCTGAACAGCAAACCGAACAGGCCGTGATAAAGCCCTAGATAAAGACAGAAAAGAAAGAGAGCCAGCAGAGCCAGCGGCGTGCTCAGTCCGCCGTATTCGTGCATGGTGTTATAAATCCAGTAACATGTGCCCGCATACCAGACGATTCCGGAAACGTACGCCAGCAGAAACGCCTGCCCCGGCTTCGCAGCCTGAAGATTGACGGTGCCAGCAATCTCCAGCGCCCCCACCCGGCGTGCGCGCAGGAGCGCCACGATCAGCGGAGCGAATGCCACCCACGAAAGAATGTACAGTCCGGCAAGAGGAAAAATCAGAACCTGCAGGAGCGACGAGAGAATGACCAACAACCAGGCATTAGGATGAATTTGCCGCACGGGGAAGGATAACAAAACAATCTTGTCATTCCGAGCGGGCTTCAGCCCGCGAGGAATCTGCTTTCCTCGTGAGCGTCAGGGAACTCCGCACAAACTCCACAATCTCTGGCGTGACATAAGGCGGCGGAGTGATCCGAAACACCGGCCGCTCCGCCACCGGCTTTAAAGAAACGCCCTGCCAGGCCGATGCGCCCGTTTTTGAACCATCGTGAAGAATCACCGCACCAGCGCGGTCCAGAAATTCTCGTGCCGACGTTTTGAAATCTTCCGTGCCTGGATCGAGCACCGTGAGATACAAGTCCGGCCGCAGGAACTTCAACACACTGTTCGATTCCACCATCACATGACGCGACGGCTCGAGCCGCTGCCGCAGCGCCGGCATGGCCTCGGCCAGCCTGCCCTGCTCCGTGCGCACCCACAACGCTCGCACCGCCCCCGCCACCAGAAAGCGTGACGTGTCCGACTCCCCTCCGCGATCTTTCTCCTCGGTAATCGCCCAGGTATGATCGGCAGTTGCACAGTCGCACGGCGCTCCATTGGCCGAGCAAACTCCATGCCCATATTGCGTAATTTTCACGGCAGTCCACTCGTATTCGCGCAACGCGGAAATCAGCCCGGCAACCACGCTGGTCTTCCCGACGCTTCGCGAATGACCGCCAATCACCATGATCGCCACATCTACCTCTTCTTACCCAGCCGCGCCAGCGCCGCCAATTGCTTAAGATACTGCCGCACCGGCTGCGCCGGAGTTCCCCAGAAGGCCACGCCCTTGCCGCGCAGCACTTTGTTGGGCAGCACACCGCCCTGCCCGCCCAGCATCACTCCTTCTTCGATGCGCGCATGCTCGCCAATACCGACCTGCCCTCCCAGCACGACGTCGTTCTCAATCACAATGCTGCCGGAAAGCCCGGTCTGCGCCGCAATCACCACATTCTGCCCGAGCCGGCAGTTGTGGCCGATGTGGACCAGGTTGTCGATTTTCGTTCCCCGGCCAATGCGCGTTTCGTCGAGCGCCCCACGATCAATCGTCGTGTTGGAGCCAATCTCCACATCGTCTTCGATCACGAGATCGCCGGCCTGGGGAAATTTCTCGTAGCGTCCGCTCTTCGGGTCGCGCACATAGCCAAAGCCATCGCTCCCCAACACCGCGCCCGCATGCACAATCACCCGATCACCCAACGTGGTCCCAGGATAAATCGTGACTTGGGGATAAACTTCGCACTCCCGCCCAATCTTCACTCCTCGCCCGATCACACAACCGGCGCCAATCCGCGTGTTCTCCCCGATTTCCGCATTCTCCGCGATCACCCCGTGCTCTTCCACGGCCACGCCCGGCGCAAGACGAGCCGAAGAATGCAACACCGCGCTTGCGTGCACACTGGTGTGTCCGTCGCGATTTCCATCCTGCAGAAAGCGCGCCGCCCGCGCGAAGGCGAGCTTGGGGTGGCGGCTGATGAGCAGCGGCTTGCCCGATGAGCCTGCGGCGAATTCTCCGGCAATGACGGCACTCGCGCCGGACTGTAGCGCCCGCAGAAGATATTTCTCTTCTTCCACAAACACCAGGTCATGCTGCGAAGCTGATCCGATGCTGGCCACTCCGCCGACTTCGACACTGCCATCCCCTTGCACGCAGGCATCAACTGCCTCAGCAATCTGTTGCAGTGAGCGCTTCATGGCTCCCACTCTATAGCAGAGCACGGACATGACGAAAGTGCTGGCCCGAAAGCACTGCCTCCCTCTTGCTCCCGCTCGCCTACAATTGCTTTATGGAAAGGAAAATCTTCTGGATGACTTTCACGGTGCTCGGCCTGCTGGCGGATTTTCTGTTGCCGCTTTGGTGGGGCCTGGCCTCGACCGTTCCCATCCTTTACGTCTCATGGTGGGTCGCCTACCGCAGCGACTGGTTTTGAATTCGCAACTTCATGTCGCGGACTGGGTCATGGTGAAACTGCCGCTCGTGTCGTTACATCCTGTGGGCGTACCGCTGCCGGTAAACGTCCAGGTGCCGGTAATCACCCCGCCGGTAAGCGTAGTCCCATTCGGGCCGCCGGGCTCCGTTCCGGTCACGTTTCCGGTTAGGGTCAGGGTGTTGCCCCCAGACTGCACGGTGAACGCATTAAGCGTGCCGGTCACCTGGTAGGTGGTCGTGTTGAAGCTCAAGGCCATCGTTCCGCTCGGCGTTTCTCCGTTAACCGGGAAACAAGCCTCAGCGGTATAGAACTGAAAGCTCGAGATGGTCAGCGTCCCGCCAACCCCACTCACCGTGAACTGTGTGGCAAAGCTGGGATCGGACACAGGGCCCGCTCCGCCGATCATCGTCGCCGACCAGAGCCCGCCGGCCGCCGTTTGCGTCGCTGTCGAGCTGCTGCCACAACCGTTCAGCATGATCGCGGCCACCAGCAGAATTGCAACTGCCTTCATGAATTTTCCTTCAACCTGGAATCGGATACGGAATTCTGACCCGAGATTTCTCTTGCAAGATTACAGAGATGCAGGCTGACGGGTCAATGGATGCAAGCGGGGTAACGATTCCCATGGCTAGAGGCCGTGCAAAAAGCGTCTTCGGTCGAACCGTTATTCACCTCACTGTCATCCTGAGCGGAGAAACCAGTTCGCGATGCGAAGTGGTCGCGCAGTCGAAAGATCCCTACTCCCCTCCATCACGGCTCTGGAGAGCGAGCGTCGCGATGCCGCATAACTGCCCGCTTCACCGCCCAAGCCGTCTCCACGGCACGGCTAACATTAGAAGGACGATGCCAATCACCATCCCGATGGCCCGCGCCCGATTAGCCTTTTCCATCACGCCCCCCGCCTGGTCTTCAGCTCCGCCAGCAACTGCTCGATGCGATCCTCTTTCTCCAGCGCGGCCAGCCGGTCTTCCATATTGTCTCCAGCAATCTCCGCCTTAGCCTGGCCTACCGCCTCGGAATGTGCCACCTTGCGCTTCATGCGGTCGAAAGCAGCGGCCTTCGAGCCGTCGCCCATGGCTAAACGTGCGTCACTGGCCTTGCCCACGGCGCGGGCGCGGCGATGTTGCGAAATCAGAAGATCGGCCTTGGCTTGCGCCTCAGTCAACTTCTGTTCCAGTTGGCGCAGCGCCGACTTCAGGTTCTCCACCTGCGCCTTCTGGTCGGCCACCTGCTGTGTGAAGCTCTCGCTCATCTCGCGATAGCTTTCCACCCGTTGCAGCGACGCGCGCGCCAGGTCGTCCTGCTTCTTGTCGACCGACAACTCGGCCTTGCGCATCCACTCCGCCACTTTATCTTCGTTCTCTTTCTGTTTCTTCTCCAGCAGGTGCTGATCGGCAATGGCGATCGCCACCTGCGTCTTCACCTGCAGAAGCTGGTTCTGCATGTCGAGAATTACCTGCTTGATCATCTTTTCCGGCTCCTCGGCCTTATCGATCAGGTCGTTGAGGTTGGCCCGGACTAATGTGGAAACACGTTCTAGCAATGCCATGATGGACTCCTTTTCTTTAAGCTCCTAGCTCCTAGCGTTCCTCGCGTTTACTGCGTTGTCATCCTGAGCGGAGTGACGGGTTCACGAAATGAAGCAGCCACGGAGTCGAAGAGCCTGCCCCGAGCGAAGCCGAGGGGAACCCCTCGCCTGCTGGTGCCTGCATCGGCTTTGCCAGGCACTTCGACCACCGCCCTCAGTCTCAACTTCATCTCTAGCTCTCCAATTGCCTGGTTCTCGTTTCATGTTTCTGATGGATCACCGCGCACTCCGGACAATCGTTTTGTTTGCTCCGGAACGACGCGCC
>PLKR01000241.1:0-3600 GCA_003140655.1 Acidobacteriaceae bacterium
CACGAACACAAGGGGCGCAATACCTCCCGCTCATACGTATTACGAAGCAGGGGCATGAAAAGTCTCAGAAGGGCCTACAGCGTTAACACTCGGGAACTCGTAGCTGCTGTAAACAGGCGATTACACTCATTGACCCGATTTTACCGTCCATCGAGCAGACGATTGGTGATTGGGGCATACGCGTCAATCCTACGGTCGCGCAGGAAGGGCCAGTTGCGGCGGATGTCCTCGAGGGCCTTCAGGTCGACGTCGCCCATCAAGATTTCTTCGCGGTCGTGAGAGGCTTCGGCCAGGACTCGGCCGAAGGGATCGCAGAAGAACGATGCGCCCCAGAATTCCAACCCTTGCCCTGAGGCAGACTTTCCGCGGATGTTGCCGGTTTCGAAACCCACACGATTGACTACCGCCACGTAGACGCCGTTGGCGATGGCGTGGGCGCGCTGGATGGTGCGCCAGGCGTCGTGCTGGGCTGCGCCGAACTCGGCTTTCTCGGCGGGATGCCAGCCGATTGCGGTGGGATAGAAGAGCACGTGGGCGCCTTGCAGTGCGGTTAGGCGCGCGCCTTCGGGAAACCATTGATCCCAGCAGACCAGCGTGCCCAGGCGGCCGACGCTGGTATCGAGGGCGCGAAATCCGAGGTCGCCGGGGGTGAAGTAGAACTTTTCGTAATAGAGCGGATCGTCGGGGATGTGCATCTTGCGGTAGAGGCCGCGCAGGGTGCCATCGGAGTCGAAGATGGCGGCGGTGTTGTGGTAGATGCCGGGGGCGCGCTTTTCAAACAACGATGCGATCAGGACCACGCCGTGCCGGCGGGCGGCGGCGGCTAGCTTCTCACTGCCTGGGCCGGGAATGGGCTCGGCTAGATCGAAGAGAGAATGATCTTCGCGCTGGCAGAAGTATTGGGTCTGGAACAGTTCGGGCAGGCAGACTACTTTCGCGCCGCGTCCGGCGGCATCGGCTACGCGTTCGAGAGCTTTGTGAAGATTCTGCTCTGGCTCTGGGCCGCAGGACATTTGCACAAGAGCAACGCGAAATCTGTCAGGGGGCACGCGAGGGATCCTCGACGATCAATATAGCATCGGGAAGCTGTCAGCTATCAGCTAGCGAGGGATTGGCCTCGTGGAATCCCATCCTAGTCGCGAAGAACGCGATCGGGATGGGCATGCTGCACCATTGCAACCCAAGGGACAGCAGGTTCCTCGCGCGCTTCCAGCGCGCTTCGGAATGACAAGAGTTTAAGAATTGCCGCAGTCAGCCATCAGCTGGCGAGGGGTTGGCCTTTGTGGAATGCCACTTCTCGCAAAGAACGCGAGAAATGGGGCACCCGGCTTGGTTGGCAGAGGGATGGGAAAAGCTTCGAGCTTCGCTCGAAGGACAGCCGAGGGCGGCTGTCCCCACATGATTGTCTCTTCAGAGGGTCGGCGCTGATCAGGCATCGCGTGGCATCCTTTCCCACTGTTCCTGTAAAGTAGTTGGTCGGGAGATTTACGGGCGAATTGGAGGCGTCATCTTGAAACAGGGCAATCATAGCGGCGGGCATTCTGCGGGAAAATCGCACGGCGGGTCGGGCCACGGCGGGGACGGGGTGGAACGCCATCTGCACAATCCGATTGAAGACCGGCTGATTCCTCTGGAGCCGCTCGATTTGAGCAAGGTGAAGTCGATCGACGATCTGGTGCGGGGGATGTCGAAGACTGCTTTTACCGGACGTCAACTGGGCGAGGCTGCCGATGTGCTTGAGGCGATGGCTCGCGACGAGGAGTGTTTCGTGGTGATGACGCTCTCGGGGGCGATGACCGTAGCGAAGCAAGGGTTGATCGTGACCGAGTTGATCGACCGGGGCATCGTGAATGCGGTGGTCTCGACCGGCGCGCTGATGGCGCACGGGCTGGTGGAGGCTACGGGGCGCGCGCATTTCCGGTATAACCCCGAGGTGTCGGACGAGGAACTCTACGAGCAGGGTTACAACCGGGTGTATGACACGCTGGAGCCTGAGCAGAACCTGGACGATGTGGAAGAAGTGATGTCGGCGGTGCTGGAAGGCTGGGACCACAATGACGTGATGTGCTCGTACAAGCTGAATCACGCGATTGGGGCGTATCTGGCGAAGAATACGCAGGAGCGGGGGATTCTGAAATCGGCGCATGAGATGGGCGTGCCGGTGTTTGTGCCGGCATTCAGCGATTCGGAGATGGGTTTGGATACGGCGCTGAACAATCGTGTGCGGGAGTCGACGGGGAGGCACAAGATACGGTTTGATCCGTTTCTTGACCTGGAGCATTTTGCCGCGACTTTGCTGCGTCAGAAAAAGCTGGGGATTTTGACGATTGGCGGGGGAGTGCCGCGGAACTGGTCGCAGCAGTTTGGTCCGTTCTGCGAATTGCGGCACCGGCGGCTGGGTGAGAATATTCCGCTGAAGCGGTATCACTATGGGCTGCGGATTTGTCCGGAGCCGGTTTATTGGGGCGGATTGTCGGGCAGTCCTTATAGCGAGGCGGTGTCGTGGGGGAAGTTTGTGCCTCCGGCGGAGGGTGGGAGATTTGGGGAAGTGTTTGTGGACGCTACGGTTGGGCTGCCGCTGATCGTTGCCGCGGTGTTTGAGCGGCTGGATAAAAAGGGAAACAAGACGAGCAAGGCGAAAACTGCTGCGGCTCGGAAGTAACGGCTCTGCGGGCCGTTGGGGGGCCGGTTAGGCTCCGGCCTCTTCACGACTCTTGCGGTAGAGCGGCGCCAGGATGCTCTTCTCTAATACTTGGGACTCTGCTTCCACCCAATCCTGCAGGGCAAGGCCTTCGGTCTGGCCGCGCTTGTCGTACAGTTGCTGGGCGTGCAGCCGGATCTTTCTCTCCAACAGTTCGGTTATGAGTGCTTGCTGCTTTTTTCTGCGGGTATCGATGTCCAAAACTATTCCTCTTGCTTAAATAAGTATTTGTCTTCAGTTCTATGATAGGGGAAGGGTGTTAACCGAAGGTTACATTTGGGAGAGCTGGGGGTTACTTACGTGCAATCATACTACAGGTTTGATGCTTGGCTCCGCCCTGCGGACGCATAAATGATCTAACTCGTTGGTTTCAGAGGGGAAAAGGAGAAATTATCCAGCGCGCCAAGCAGCGCTACTTGGCCGATTTGGCGGATGTGAGCGTCTGACCCAAGGCGATCGTTCGGAACGGCCTCCTCAGGGCTGAAGCCCGCGTGTTATCGGCACTGAGCGGCACGACTTTCGTGCCCTTCCCGAACGCAGCTCCGCGGGTTCAACTTCAGACCCTAATCAAAAATCAATACCGCAGACGCAATTACCGTGGTCCACAGGCCGCGCTTGTCGCCGACGGCTGATTGCGTGACGTTGGCGGTGCGGACGATTTTGTTGGAGAGGCGGTAGATCTGCTTCTTCTCATCCCAGGAGCGGTCGGGATCGAACTCGACGTTCAGGGTGGTGGCGAGCATTTCGGCGGCTAGTTCTTCGGCGTATTCTCCCGCGGCGTCTTCGGTCTCACCGAAGGAGTGGTGCTCGCTTAGATATCCGTACGTGTTTTTGTCGGAGGGAATGGCTACGCCGATGGAAGAGGCGAGCAGGCGATGGGCTTCGTGGGTGGAGTTTTC
>PLKR01000241.1:3631-5440 GCA_003140655.1 Acidobacteriaceae bacterium
TTGGTGAAGAACATCCGCTTGGGAACCATGTCTTTACCCAACGCTGTTTACCTCCCCGAAAAATGGGATTGAGAATGCACAATTTAACACAATGCTTTGTAAAGGGAAGATGAATTTCACAGCGAGGAGAGAAAAAATGGCGGGAAACCGCAGGCGCGGGTTCCCGCCACCATGCCCGGTGCATGTTGGGGGAGGGCCCCGGGCAAAACCGCCTTACTGTACCACAACGCTGGCCGGGCTCGAAAAAAAAGCAGGGTTCTTGCGCTTTCGCGAACAGCCGGGAGTCTTCGTCACTTGGCAGCGACGGAACTGACTTCAATGGTGTCGCCGTTCAGCGTGCCGGTAACCGCGGCATTCTTGCCGGCCTGCTGGTCCAGCGTGGCCAGAGCCGTCGGGTCGGTGGTGTCCAAAATATAAATCTTCTCGCCCACGATCAATGCGAACTTGGAACCGTGAGACACGCAGGTGCGGGTGCACTCTGCTGGCGTGCCTTCCATGTGCGTTCTGCCACACATGGCGTCGCCGACCTCGCCGGTAAAGGTCTGTTTGTGGGCCGCGAGCGCATGAAGATTGGAGAATGCAGCCGCTGAGAAGACAACTATCGCGATCGATGCGAACCACCACGAAGTACGATTCATTTCATGCTCCTTGGGCTGGGTCGGCGCCCTTGTACCGCCGGCATTTTGCTGGCTGCCGCGAAAGCCCGCGACGGCTGCGCTAACCAAACCTAGTCTATCTCCTCCTGGATGATCACAAGCCGCAAAAAGTTACCACTGGCGGTTCAGTTTACTGCGGGGCTTTGGCCGTATATTGCAGATCGACGTCCACGGTCTTGTTGCCGGTAAGGACGGTCGCGTGGGGGGACACTTCCCAGTCCAGGCTGCCAGGAAGCAGCTTCCGGGCCAGAGGCAGGAACTCCTTGAGATAGGTGGCATCATAGACATCGCCGGGGCGGAGCTTCCAGACGGCGCGCAGTCTGGCCGTGAGATTGTTGTCCAGGCCGCGAAACTGGAGTTCTCCCATGTGGAAGACATCACCTTCGTCGACCACAAGGTGGAGAGTCACGGCTTTGGCGTCGTCGTCGAATTCGGCGTCACCCTTGATGGTGGCGAGGACATATCCGCGTGATCCATAGAGTTCCTGGACGGCTCGCAGGTCGCTTTCCAGTTGAACCGTGTTTGCCATTTGCCCCGCTTTGAGATGGAGGAACGGCTCGAGCGTATCGCCCGGGATCGCTTTATTGCCCGACCAATACCACCGGGTGAGCTTGTACTGGATGCCGGGGGTGATCGGGAATGTGACATCCACGAAGGTTGGCCTGGTTCTATTGTCGCTGGGCTCTGAGGTGGAAGGTTTGACGACCCTGGGTTGCGGCGGAGCGCACGAGACCTTGAGGTATCCGTGCTCATGGTAAATCGGCAGCAGCGCATGCTCGATGAAGTTGGTCATGAAATCGCGGGAGTATTCGCGATCGGATAATTTCTCCGCGGCAGCCTGGAGCAAGGGTAATTCGTCTGCTCCCGCGCCGGGGAACTCGACCTGGTGGATGCGAATGCTCACGCCGGCGACGTTGTAGTCAATCGACTCAAGCCGCTCGACCTTGCCGTTGTTGCGCAGGTAATCGACGTGGCCGGAGATGCCATTCTCGACCAGCAGGGCTTGAAGAACATCCGAGACTTGATCGGGTAAACGCCCATTCGTTGGTAATTCTCCTTTGAAAAGCGGGACGCGTTCGTGAACTCTATGGAGCAGGTCTTCCTCCGTGAACCAGACGAAGTCAGCGAAGCGGGCAGGAACAAATTTGTCGGC
>PLKR01000241.1:5491-5695 GCA_003140655.1 Acidobacteriaceae bacterium
GCGACTTCCTCGGAGGTGAACCTCTTGCTGCCGGTCACCTTGACCGCAATGAGCTTGTAGGAAATCGGAGGCTTGGGCCGAGTTGCCGTGCCGGCCTGCGGTTGACTCTGAGCCGTGGCGCTGAGGCACAGCACGCTGAGGAGCAGGGAAGCAAGCCGGCAATGCGTAAGAGATGCTGGGAGGAGTGTCGTCATCTACTTCGAT
>PLKR01000098.1 GCA_003140655.1 Acidobacteriaceae bacterium
GATGCAGCCAGCCGTCGTCGTCCCCGACATAGGCGGTGTCGTTATCGTAGTCGTAGTAAACGGATGAGTTGGTATCGGGGTCCGGCGCGCCGCTCGCATCGGTAAGCAGGTTTGTCGACATGCAGGGCACGGTACACGTAGGGTAGTCGGAGTTACGTGACCGCGTAAGAGTAATTGGGCTGCCGACTGTCCCGCTTGAAGGGGCCCATTTCAGCAAGACCAAGATCCCATTCCCGTCGCTATCGGTTTGTACAAACGCAATTTGCGTACCGTCGCTCGAGAACACGGGCGAGGTCGTGACCGTGCCGAGGGTGTTGTAACCCCAGTAAACCGAGGGCACTGTGTCTACCGTGGTAACTGCGTTGTCGATCATGGTGACGGCCCCAGCCAGAGCGATTGCCCTACCAGCAAGCGAAGCGCCAGAGTCCATCGTTATCGAGGCCTGCGCGACGATGTCCCCGGCCGCAACTGAGGTTCCCTCGAGGGTGGCGGAACTGCCCACCAGCCAAATCACGTTGCCAGCCGTCGCGCCGCCGGATAGCGCCACAATCCCCGCAAGGTTAAGCGTGCTGCCGATCTGGAAGATGTAGGTTCCGTTGCCGTTGAGGGTCACGGTTGCACTGGCACTCAAGGCGAGGGAACTCCCGGCCTTGTACAAGCCGGGCGTGAGAGTCTGTCCGTCCAGGGGGGACGTAAGGACTGCCGCGCCGCGCAACCCTTGATAGTAGGTATATGCCGTAGCGGCATCAGCTTGCGCCTGGCTTGCGACCGCACCCCCGAGGTACTCTGCGGCAGGAGGCGTAAGCACCCCGGGTGGAAACCCAGTGAGGCTGGTCCCCGGAGAGATGCCGATGTTGGCGCCCGTGACCACGGTGTCGCCGGCATTCGTCACGGTAGACGAACCGAGAATTGCGAAGTTCGCGGCCGTCCCCAAAGCTAGGTCGATACAGCCGGAATAAAGGTTGTTATAAGCCACAATGCCGGCTTGCGTGCCCGATGCAGTAAGGCCCGTGCCGTATACTACGAAATCGTTGGCACAGCTGACAAGTTTAGGTTTTAGCGAGAACTTTGCGGGATATTTCACGGCGCCAACCGTCGCCCCGCTGCCCATGTCCTCTGACCAGTCCCCCTCGAGACTACGATTCCTGCGGCGGCGCGAAGCCTCTACGTGAGTCTGCAGCTCGGGAGCATGGCTGCCCCCGATTTCCGGCTCAGGCAGCCTTGCCGGTAACTGGCGGCGACGTTGCTGCCAGTAGCGCGGATCCCGCTCTACAAGCTTGGCCTGTTCCGCGGTTGCCGGTTTCGAGAAGATAAGGTGGTGCTGACTCCAGTCGGTGGTCGCAGGCAAGGCCGCCTCGGGCTTCGACGAAGCTTGGCCCAGTAAAACCGGAGACAAGACTAGCACTCCGAGAATTGCGATGCCCAACCAAAGGAAACGTCGCTGGTTCTTTCTCATTCGATGGCAACTTCCTGCCCGTCAACGGCTTATCCTTCAGTACCTGTGGCTGCCTCCCTCTGGTTGAGCGTGTCTTCCACTTTACGCAGGAGTTCCGAAGGAAGAAAAGGCTTTTCCAAAATGGTTGCGCCGATCTTGATCAGGTCACGCAATTCGGGATATTCCTCAGCAAAGCCAGTGATAAACAAGAACTTCATCGCGGGGTGAGCCGCACGAACTTGCTCCGACAGCTGAATGCCATTGAGCCGGGGCATGACAATATCACTCACCATAAGGTCTATTTTGCCCTCATGTTCCTGGCACAATCGGAGTCCCTCTGCGCCGTCGGCGGCAGGAAGGACGGAGAAGCCGGCCGCCTCGACTGTCCGTTGCATGAGGTTTCGAAGGTTGTCGTTGTCTTCGACTATCAAGATGGTGACGGAACGCTGAGGGGGCAGTGCAAGGTGAGGTCGCCGGTGCGGCGATTGAGTTTCTTTTGTAGGTCGTAGTGCCAGCTCACGCATCATCCGTCGAGCGAGTATGCGTAAGGAATCGCTCTGCTCCTCTGTCATGAGGTGTGGCACTCGGTCCATTACCGCTAGCGTACCAAGCGGGTGGGCGTCATCGGTAATTAATGGTATTCCTGCGTAGAATTGAATCCCAATTTCCTTCACCAAGAAACTGCTCATGAACCTTTCGTCAGAGAGCGGATCCGGGATGATCAGGATATCGGGTTGCAAGATTGCATAGGCACAGAACGAGCCATCGCGCGGAATCTCGTCCAACTCAAGACCGATTTTCGCCTTAAACCATACCTTTTGCTCATCGATGAAAGTGATGACGGCGACTGGAGCGTCACAGACAACAGCGGCCAGACGAGCAATGTCGTCGAACTCTTGCTCACACGATGTTCCCAGAATTCGAAAGTTACGAAGACTTTCGAGACGTGGCAACTCATTTTGTGGCAAAGGCAAGGGCAGAAAATGCCTCACAACAAACTGCGAGAAGCTACACCTCTGAAACAATGAAGTAACGCAGCATGCAAGGGTCAGACCGGTTTGTCCGCCGCGAACCCATGGCCACTTCCTTACAAGCCAAGATCATGCTACTTAATTGTTGGTTTCACCTGTTCGATGTTCGGCACGTCAACATAAGCATCTCTTTGCTTTTTACGAAAATGGAACAAACCTCGTTTCCCCGAGTCGATACAGCTTCGTATTTCGCGGCCTCACGGCTTGTCAACTTATCCTCCGCTGACGCACAGGTCCCCTTCCGTCCTCTGGCTCGATTTCCTGATAGTTCCACTGTCTCTTACCACAACTCTCCAGTCGCGGAATAGGGTGAGCAGTTGAGATAGAATTTCAGCACGGCGTTCTTGGCGGGCCACGAAAGCCAGCATTTTGTCCGCTTCTGGATCACTATTCCGCCAATATTCAGCGTCCCAGCTTTCGATTGCTCGCAGTTCCCCCACAAGTCGCTCGATTCGATTCCACCCATCATTGTCTGGGA
>PLKR01000166.1 GCA_003140655.1 Acidobacteriaceae bacterium
CAGCTCATGTGGGGACAGCCGCCCTCGCCTGCCCTGAGCGAAGCCGAAGGGGCTGTTCGACTGGACACGGCCCGGCCTTGTGTCTCGCGGCACTGGCCATCTTGCTTTCGACACCGCTATTCGCCGCATCCGACTGCCTCCCCATTCGCGAGGCCAGCAAGCACGTCGGGGAAACCAAGTGCGTGACGGGAAAAGTTCTGCGCGTGAAAGTCGGCGCCAAAGGCGTGCATTTCGTGGACTTCTGCCAGGATCAAATGGCCTGCCCATTCACGGTCGTGGTCTTCCCTGCCGACCTTAAAGATGTAGGCGACGTCCGCCGCCTCGCGGGACAAGTCATCGAGATTCACGGTCCAGTAAAACTCTACAACGGTCGGGCCGAAATCATCCTGAACCGCGTCAGCCAGTTGACCGCCGGCTCAACCCTGATCCCACCCTTGCCCAAGAACTACGACGTGGAAAAGCAAGGCCACTACAGCGCCGGCAGAATGCGCCCCACCAAGAAGCCCGCGAAAACCTACGGCACGCCTGCTAGCGGCGCAACCTACGGCAATGAGGCTGATGTGACCGAAGAGCCGCCGCAGTGAGCTAGCCCCATCTCCCGCATGTACATATACGTTGACTTTATGTACATTGGTGGTAGACTGGCTAGAAGGGGGCAAACTCAAATGGCTGTCACACGGGCGCGAACCCACAAACACTTTCAATTGGATTCAGCAAAGATCAAGCGCGCCCAAAAAGCCCTGGGCGCAAAAACGGAAACGGAAACCCTCGAACGGGCGCTGGACAGGGTGATCGCGGAAGAACGAAGAAACCGCGTTTTGCGCGAAGCCAACGAGCAATTCTTTAGGAGCGGCATCGAAATTAAAGACGTTTATGGCGTGCTGGATGAATAGATGCAGTCTGCCCTGTTCGACACATCCATTTATGTTTCCGCCCTGCGGCGTGGAGACGCCGGCCCAGCGGTTGCCAGATTCGTCGCCGAGAACGATATGTGGCTGAGCGCGGTCGTACTAGAGGAACTTTATGCCGGTGCCCGGGAACGTGACCGACATGTAGTGGAACTGATCGAACGTCACTTTGACAAGGAGAGTCGAATCCTGCTGCCCGAGCTCGACGACTGGATTCAGGCCGGCAAAGTATTGTCACGACTGGCGACCAAGTACGACTTTGAAAAAATTGGGCGAAACCGGCTCACCAATGACGCGCTGATGGCGATGAGCGCGGCGCGAGCGGGGGTCACCGTTGTCACCGCCAATGTGCGGGACTTCCGCAAGCTGGCCGACTTCCGCGCTTTTTCCTGGCAGGTCGCAAGCATCTGACCTCACACCATTCCCTTCCGCAACTCCTCTAGAGGATACTTTGTCCCCCGCCAAACGATCCCGTCATTCCGCAGCGTATGAAACATCGAACGCAGCAACGTATAGACAAACAGCGCCGTGCTGACCGGATGCAGCGCGAAGTAATAAGCCGGAACCCCCGAACGCCACGACATCCCGAGATAAATCAGAAACATTGACGCCAGCGCGATGGCATAAGGCAAACGCTCCCACCCGTGCGCCAGGCATACGCCCAGAAACGGCATGAGATTCAGGAAGGCCAGTCCGAGAGCCGAGATCACCGTACGCCACCACTGGAAGGACAGCACCGCGAAGAAGTTCTTCGTCAGATTGTCGACCACGCCCCTCGCGCCGTTTGCCCAGCGAATCGAAATCAAGTCTGCGCCAAACACGTTGCGCTGCGCGAAGCCGGCGTTCTTTACCACCTTGCCCAGCTTCATGTCGTCCAGCACTTCCATGCGCAACGCTTCGTAGGTTCCGACCGCCTCATACACGCTGCGCCGAATCAGGTTGAAGGCGCCCACGCCCATATGGTCTCGCGTCTTCGGATCGGCCACCTTCCACGGCCGATGCCCGAACACAAACATGGTCTGAAAAAATGCGATCATCATGTACTCGCCCGGCCGCTTCATGATCATCTGCGGAAACAACACCACATGATCCGCCCGCTCCGCCTCGGCGTAAGCCAGCGCCCGCCGCACCGAGTCCGGCTTGAACAGCACGTCGGCGTCGGTAAACAGCAGCCAATCCCCAGTCGCTTCATTCGTTGCCGTCCACATCGCGTGTGTTTTTCCCAGCCACCCGAAAGGTAATTCGCTGTGATGAATCACTCGCAGCCGACCTTTAACAGAACCCGAGAGCGCAACCCTTTCCATGATCTCTCCAGTTCGATCAGTCGATCGGTCATTCACCGCGATTACTTCATAGTTGTCATAATCCAATTCGAGCAAGCGGGTCAGGGAGAGTTCGATATCCTCTTCTTCGTTGCGCGCCGGCACGATGATCGAAACCCGCGGATTTCCCGACGGATTGCGGTCCCATTCGGGCTTCGAGACGTCGGCAACGCTCGGCATGCCGATCGCTGCATCGACGATGCGAGAGAACCACGCCAGCGCGAGAATCGTGCCCGCAATCCAGTGAAAGTAATTCATCCCGCTTCCGCTTAAGTCTTCCCTGCCTCGATTGCCGCGCCGTCGACCCTTACCGGCGGTGCGAATTTCATCCCGTAAAACAGTATGGCAGAAGAGACGACCATGGCGATCACCGGCAGGATGAAGGCGGCTTGCAGCGACCGCCTATCGGCCACATAGCCCATCATGGTTGGCGAGGGCACGTCGCCCAAAAGGTGAAAGACAAAAATGTTTACGGCCAGAGCGGTGGCGCGGATGTGCGCCCCGACGGAATTGATCACCGCCGCGTTCAGCGGCGAAGTGTTGAGCAAAAGAAAAAAAGCGGCCAGAGCGATAGCCGGCAGCATCACCGGACCGCGCACGAACAAGGCCACCACCATGAAAGGCACGCCCAACGCCATGCTGGCAGCCGAAACGAAGTAGTAAGAGCCCTTCATGCGCGGCAGCAGATAATCGCCCAGCCAGCCTCCCGCCAGCGACGCAAGAATGCCATCGACCACAATGATGATTCCGAACATGAAGTTGGCGGATTCCAGCGAGTAGTTGCGCGCACGCGACAAGAATGTCGGCATCCACACCTGTATGCCGCCCAAGGCAAACGTCATCGCCGCCATGCCCAACGTTGAGGTCCAGAACGCCGGATTGCGCGCCAGCCCGAGTAGCGTCCCCCGCTCTGGAGTTTCTTTCACAGAGTCGAACCGGCCACGTTCTGGCTCANNTGGTGCGGGCTGAGTTTGCCGCCGAGCAGATATCCTGCGGCCGTGCCCACGGGGATCGCCAGATAGAACACTCCCAAGATGCGGCCCCGTTTTTCTTCTGGAAACAAGTCGGCAACAAATGTTGGAGCGATAGTCACGAACGTCGCTTCACCAATCCCAACCAGCGTGTGGCGAATCAGCAGCTCCGTATAGGTGTGTGTGACCGCCGTGAGCAGTGTGAGCCCGCTCCAGAAAATCGCTCCTCCCACGATTATGTTCTTGCGCGAATAGCGGTCCGCCAGCGGACCCACAAACGGCGCCGCGATCATATAGAAAAGCAGGAACGCGCTCGTGAGATAGCCAACCTGCGTGTTACTCAGCCGAAATTCGCTCTGCACCAACGGTTGCACCGCAAAAAGCACCGAGCGATCAACGTAGTTCAGCAGGTTCAGCGCCGTCAGCAGAGCGAGCGCCGTACGCGGATGGAGTTTCGCCGAGGTCACAGGGTCGAGCGAATATAGCACGACGCGCAACCAGAACCGCGCATTGAGCCGCGCGCGGTGTCTGCCTCCCGCTGACCAACCCAGCCCACGTGACGACGAGTTACGACCCTTTCTTCTCGTTCGCTCGCGGCCACTTCGCCACCACCGTCGTCGAGATCCCGCCCCGCGGACGGAACTCTCCCTTCACTTCGGCCCACACCGGCTTCGCCCACCGCACCACATCCTCCAAAACGCGGTTCACAATGTTCTCCTGAAAAATTCCCAGGTTGCGGTAGCAATGCAGATACTCTTTGTACGATTTCAATTCCAGGCACAATTTATCGGGTTGGTAACGCAGCGTGATCATGCCAAAGTCAGGTAATCCCGTCTTCGGACACACAGACGTGAACTCCGGATCGTCAATGACAATCTCATAGCCGGGAAACTGGTTCGGCCAAGTTTCGATTTCAGGAAACTTGGCGTCCAACCCGGCGGCGGCGTGCTCCGGCGTGTAGCGCGGCTGTTTTGGCATGGAGATATTCTCCCACACACGCCGGCCAACAGGCTGGTTTCGATGATGCCGCCGCTCACTGCCCGAGTTTCAACGGGCTCGGATGCTTTGGCTGGTAAATGCCTATTTTTCCGCCGCCGGGAAGTTCGAACTTAGCAACTTTTCCCCAACGCTGTTCGCTCACATCTGAAACCTTCACCTTCTTCGATTCAAGATCTTTCAAGGTCGCTGCAATGTCGTCGCACATAAAGTAAAGCTCGTGCTGGTCGTTCTTCTCGGAATCATGAAACGCGGCTTCCAGCGGCGGCATGGCGAAGATCAACCAGCCATGGCCGCCATCCACCGAGGACAGCTTGAGCACATCGCGAAAGAACGCGCGGTCGGCGTCCGCATCTTTTGTATAGATAACAATGTGCGCGCCGTTGATCATGTGGAACCTCCGGTCTCAGAATCGTGATGGTCATATTCTCACCGTGCGGCCAAGTTCGCAACCGAGCCTTCGACCATAAAAAGATAGGTTCTCGAATCCCAGCGCATCGGCGTAAGATCCTGTCCGACAAAGTTGTACGTCTGCAGCTCACTTCAGCGAGGACAAAACATGCGCTCCGTCATTTGGATTTTGATCGCACTCTGCGTATCCGCCAGCATGATCTGTGCTCAAGACCAGCCGAAGTTCTCGCCCGCCCAACAAGAAGTGCTCGATGCCCGTACGGCGCGGGTGGAGGCTGTTGCGAGGCGAGACGGTTCGTGGTCTCGTTACGTCGCGGACGATTGCATATTCAGCGACGACGATGGGAACCTTACTACGAAGGCCAAGATAATAGACCACGACAAAACCTACAAAACCTGGCCCGTCGAGTACGACCACTCGGTTGATTTCCGTGACTACATCGTCCACGTGTACGGCAATACGGCAGTGATAAACCTCCGATTCACTGAGCATGAGCAGTTTACGGGTGCGGACATCATCACTGAAATGCGTGCAACGGAGACCTATGTCAAGCAAAACGGCTCTTGGCTGCTCGTTGCGCGGCAATGGGGGCCATTATCCGTAAATCTCCACAAGCCGGTTGCCGTGGATACCAGCGTTTATAAAGATTATGTTGGNNTCACAGGTCGGCAAAGAAGCGGAGGAGGAGTACTTTTCCCTAGGTCCCGAAACATTCTTCGTCAAGGACGATCTGGGAAGCTTCACATTTGTGCGCGACGCTCAGGGCCATGTCACGGGCTACACCTATCGTCGCTGGGACGGACAGGAAATCCACGCCAAGAAGATCAAGTGAGCATCTTCACGTTTCTGCTCGACTATTTCGGCAGCGGGAAACCCTTCATGCAAACCACCGTACGGTCTGCCTCCTCGGGCTTCGCGTGGAGGAAGCCGAGGTTCGCCGTGCAAAGCACATCCCCTTTCAGAACCAGGCTGGTGTTGTTATCCAGCGGCGCGTTCTGTTTCGTAGCGATCAGGATGCGTTGGGAACCGTCCGGCGAAAGCACCCAGATTTGATTTAGCAAAATCTCGGACACGTAGATGTTGCCCTTGCTGTCCAACTCTATTCCATCGAATGCCGAAAACCCGTAAGGCAGCGCCACAGGTTCACCGGCTGTCCCATCGTCCTTAATCGGGATCCTGAGCACCATCGGGTCGCCGTCGGTAACGGCATAGATGTTCTTCTGTTGCTTGTCGAGCACAAGATCATTGACCCCAAGGGGGAAACCTGAATAAGGCTTAGGCGACCAGTTCAACAGAGGGTGTGCCGACCACAGGTCTACCTTTTTCCCGTCGGCAGAGATTTTCCAAATCCCGGAGTAAGTGAGGTCCGTCATGTAAACGTTGCCGCTCGAATCGATCGCAACATCGTCCGGATAGCAAAATGGCCAACCCTCCGCTTTGGTTGCGAGCGGCGTCACCTTGCGGGTCTTGGCGTCGATCTTATAAACGCCAGACTGGGTTACCGTCGCGTCCCGGCAAGCGGGATGGAACGGGTCAATCAAGTCCTTCCTGAAGTCACGTTTCGAGTGGCCCGTGTATGCGACGTAGATGTTGCCGGCCTGGTCGAGATCGAGTCCGATCAGGTCTCCCTTTCCGCTTTCTTCCTTCGACGGCACCCACGCGATGTGATCGTAGCTGCCGTCATCTTTGAGCATGACGACTTCCCCAATATGCATCAGGGTGGCGTAGAGGTTGCCGTGCGAATCGACGCCGAGACCCTCGGGCGTGTCAGGGAGTTTGGCCAGGACCCAGGCCTTGAACTGTGCCGGGCAAGGCAGAGAAGCGGCCGCGAAAAACCAGGCGTAGCCCACTAGACAAAGCAGCGTGCTCAGGCCTATTGTTTTCCGCCGCTGTGGTTTGACCATTCAGTCGCTCCTTTAATCATTGTCGATAAGCCCAGACTCGAAACACAAACGTATCCGAATCTACAGGAGAAGCAGCCGCATACAGCTTTTTAATTCGAGCCGTCCCCTCAGTTGAGCATCTCCAACCCCACCCCTCACGCATCCCACACCTTCCGCCCGCATCTAACCATGCACGGGCTTGGGAAGAGGGCATTCTTTCGTGGCCGTCGGAGTGGTAAATTAATGCTTGCAGTTGTCCTCGCCGCGCCCTGAAAGATAACCGGTTGGCAGGAAACAACAACAATTCGAATGGTCGGCCAGCAAGCAAGCGCCGCACTTGGCTGACGATCGGAGGAGTGCTCGCGGCACTTGCTCTAATCCCCATTTTCACGCGACCCGGTCCCTTGAAAGTCCGCACCACCACGGTGGAGCGCGGCCCCATCCGCAGCCTGATTTCCACCAATGGCAAAGTGGAGCCCATCCAAAACTTCGAAGCCCACTCCCCCGTTGCCACCACGGTAAAGCGTCTGCTCATAAAAGAAGGAGAGCACGTTCGCCAGGGCCAACTCCTCTTGCAGCTCGATGATGCCTACCTCCGCAGCCAGGCCGCCCGTGCGCAAGCTCAAATGAAGGCAGCGCAGGCCAACCAATCCGACCTTAAGAACAGTGGTACCCAGGAGGAACTTCTCACCCTCGATTCCGAACTGATCAAAGCTCGCAGTACGCACGACGCCGCCCAGCGCAATCTCGACGCTTTCCGGCGCCTCCAGCAGCAGGGCGCAGCCTCGGCCGGTGAGGTCAAGCAGGCCGAAGACGCCCTCCAGCGCGCCCAGGCCGACACCACCCTGCTCGAGCAGAAGAAGAAAGACCGCTACTCCCAATCGGAAGTTGCCAAGGTTCAAGCGCAGGGAGCGGAAGCCCAGGCCGCCTATGAAGCCGCCGAAGATGCCCTCGCAAAATCCAGCGTGCGCGCTCCCTTCGATGGCATCGTCTACGCGCTTCCCGTCAAGCAAGGCGCCTACGTGCAGGTGGGCGATCTGCTGTTGCAGGAAGGTGATCTTTCCCGAATGCTGGTGCGCACTTTCGTCGACGAACCCGACATCGGCCGCCTCGGCACCGGCCAGAAAATCGAAGTCACCTGGGATGCCCTGCCCGGACGCATCTGGAATGGCGCTGTCAGTACCGTTCCTGCCACCGTCAAACTCCGCGGCACGCGCAACGTGGGCGAGGTCACCTGCACGCTCGACAACCATGATCTGCGCTTGCTCCCCAACGTGAATGTAGGCGTTACCGTCATCACCGCTGAACACAGCGGCGTGCTCACGCTGCTGCGGGAAGCTGTGCACATCGACGACACCAAGCCTTACGTTTATGAGGTGGTGGACGGCGAACTCAAGCGCCGCGGAGTCGAAGTCTCTCTTCAGAACCTTACGCGGGTCGAAATNNGCCCGCGTAAAAGTGGTGCAGTAGCAAATGAGCTGGAGATGGATCAGGAAAAACTCTTGCCATTCTGAACCGGGCCCCAAGCATTCTTGTCATTCTGAACCGGGCGCCAAGCCCCGTGAGGAACCTGCTTTTGAAACCGCGCCCCTGGCTTGCATCCTCGTCGAACTGCTAACTCTGCTTCTGATCTTG
Source organism: Acidobacteriaceae bacterium (assembly GCA_003140655.1). Classification (GTDB taxonomy): domain Bacteria; phylum Acidobacteriota; class Terriglobia; order Terriglobales; family Acidobacteriaceae; genus Sulfotelmatobacter. Next base: position 8,128 of record PLKR01000166.1, read on the forward strand.
TCATCCCATTCCGCCGCCCAAACTCCCCAAACCCTTCTCGCCACCGGCCGCGTCGATCAGGCCCTGCAAACGCTCGAGCGACAGATCGAGACCGCTCCCACGGCGGAGGGCTACAACCTGCTCTGCCGCGCTCACTTCGAACTCGGCGCTTGGGACGCTGGCATTCCTGCTTGCGAAAAAGCTTCCTCGCTCGCGCCGGATAACGGTCTCTATCACCTCTGGTTGGGTCGCATTTACGGCGAGAAGGCAGATCGCGCCAATTTCTTTAGCGCCGCCGGCTTGGCCGGGAAGGTTCGCGCTGAATTCGAACGCGCTGTCGAGCTATCTCCCAACAATTGGGAAGCCCGCACCGATCTTGCCGAGTTCTATCTGGAAGCTCCCGCCATAGTCGGCGGCGGCAAAGACAAAGCCCACGCCCAGGCTGTTCTCCTCGCACCCCTGAATCCAGCCATGGCACATTGGGTGATTGCGCGCATCGCCGAGAAAAACAAAGACACCGCCGCGGCCGAGCAGGAATATCGCGCCGCCATCGATGCCAGTCACGGAGGCGCACGGGCCTGGGTAAATCTTGCCGGATTCTATCGCCACATCAACCGCCTCGACGACATGGAGCAAGCCTTGCGCACCATGGAGTCCAGCCCCCTCGATCATTCCGCAGCCCTAGTCGACGGAGCCGGCATCTTACTGCGCACCGGCCGCGACTATCCCATGGCCATCCGCCTCGTGCGCCGCTACGTCGCGTCTTCCACCACCGTCGAGGAAGCTCCGGTCTTCAAAGCCCACGTCCTGCTCGGCGAGTTGTTTGAGAAACAAGGCGACCGCCTCGCGGCCGCCGAGGAATATCGCGCGGCACTGACTCTGGCTCACGGCTTCCGCCAAGCCCAGGAAGGATTAAAGCGCGTAACGCGCTAGGCAGTTCCCGGTACCCCGCGAAGGTGTCTCGTTGACTCACCGGCGCCACGTTCGTAAGATGAAGCGTCCCGAAGCCGGGCGTCCTCATCACGCGCCATCGCTATGATTGACCAGACCATCTCCCACTACCGCATCGTCGAGAAACTTGGCGGCGGCGGCATGGGCGTGGTCTACAAAGCTGAGGACGTAAGGCTGCACCGATTTGTCGCCTTGAAGTTCCTCCCCGACGAGATTGCCAAGGATACGCAAGCTCTAGCCCGCTTCCAACGTGAAGCGCAGGCGGCTTCTGCCCTGAATCATCCGAAATCTGCACCATCTATGAAATTGACGATCAACACGGCGAAGCGTTTATCGCCATGGAGTTTCTGGATGGCGTCACCCTGAAGCATCTCATCGCGGGCAAGCCGCTGGATAACGAAACCGTGCTCTCGCTGGCCCTTGAAATCGCCGATGGGTTAGACGCCGCCCATGCTCAGGGCATCGTCCACCGCGACATCAAGCCGGCCAACATCTTCGTCACGAAACGCGGCCACGCCAAGATTCTGGATTTCGGTCTCGCAAAAGTGGCCCCCAACGCTAGCTCTTCCAGCCAGATCGCGGGGGCGGACACCATGACGGTCGACGAGCAACACTTGACCAGTCCCGGCTCGACGCTCGGCACCATCGCCTACATGTCGCCCGAGCAGGCTCGCGCCAAGGAATTGGACGCCCGCACCGACCTCTTCTCTTTCGGGGTCGTGCTCTATGAAATGGCAACCGGCTCGCTTCCCTTTCGTGGCAACAGCTCGGCGGAGATATCCAAAGCCATCCTGGATGCCGTGCCCGCGCCCGCCCTGCGGCTCAATCCCGACTTGCCCGTGGAACTGGGACGCATCATCGACAAAGCCTTGGAGAAAGATCGCAACCTGCGCTACCAAAGCGCAACCGATCTGCGCGCCGACCTGGCCCGCCTCAAGCGCGGACTCGATACGTCCTCCGTGAGTTCTTCCTCGGTCGCGGCCGCGCCTCTCAACACACGCTGGCTGAAATACACCGCCATCGGTGTCGCGGCAATTCTGGCGATTGCCGCGGCGGCTGGCTTGTACTTTACGCGCGCAAAGTCCGATACCAAGAAGATCACATCACTCGCCGTTCTGCCCTTCGTGAACGCCACTGCCGATCCCGGCAACGAATACTTAAGCGATGGCATCACCGAGAGCCTGATCGGCACGCTCTCGCAACTGCCCAACCTCAAGGTCTTGGCGCGCAGCACGGTCTTCAAATTCAAAGGCAAAGAAGACGACCCGCGCCAGATCGGCCAAAGCTTGCAGGTAGGCGCAGTGCTGATGGGACGCATCACGCAGCACGGCGACGAACTTGGCATCGACGCCGACCTGGTCAACACCGCCGATGGCAGCGAGATCTGGGGCTCGCNNCCAGCAACCCGGAAGCCTACCGTCTATATCTGCAGGGTCGGCAGCTCTGGTACGGACGCACGCCCGACGGCCTGAAGAAGAGTATCGATTTGTTCCAGCAGGCGATCGCCGCCGATCCCAACTACGCCCTCGCCTATACCGGACTCGCCGATACCTACAACGTCGCTCCCAGCTACGGCATCGGCATCGCCTCTAAGCAGGGCGAAATACTGGCCGACGAAGCCAGCCGCAAAGCGGTTGAACTGGATGACGCTCTTTCTGAAGCGCACGCGGCCCGAGCTTTCGCGTTGTCTAATTTGCTGAGGTGGAGCGAAGCGGACTCGGAATTTCGGCGCGCCATTGAGCTGAACCAAAACAATTCCGCCGCCCATTACTTCTACGCTGTCGGCTATCTTATTCCTGAAAACCGAATGGTCCAGGCCCTGGAACAATATCGTACTGCTTTATCTCTCGACCCGCTTTCCTCAATCGTCAACACCAATTACGCCGTGGCGCTGATGCAGGCGCATCGCTACTCCGAATCGCTGGCGCAGTTTCAAAAGGTGCTCGAGCGGGATCCCAACTTTTTCCCAGCGCATTACAAGCTCTCGCACTTGTATGCGACGACTGGCCGCTTCGCAGATGCCGTCGCCGAACTCCGCAAGAGCTTTCCTTTGAAACCCATCGCTGTTACTGCAGATGCGAAGGGCTATCTCCAGCTCATGTTGACGCTGGAGGGCGCTGACCGCGCGGCAGCCGTGGCCATGGCATCCTCGCTCGCCGGAAACCGCGACCAGGCGTTCCAGTATCTGGACCAGTCCTATGCAGATGGAGACAACGAATTGTTGATCGCGATTCGCTCTCCCGCGCTCGACCCGCTGCGCTCCGATCCCCGCTATAAAGACCTGATGCGCCGCCTCGGCCTGCCCGAGTAGTGAATGCGCAGGGTGGAGCAGGCCTTCAGGCCTGCGTCAAGAGTTTCCCGACGCTCTGCGGGCTTCAGCCTCCGAGGGACTCAGCTTTCGCCGACACAACCCGGCCCAACAACCCCGGCGCCTTCATCCGCCGGCACCATTCCTCAAAGTTCGCGCGCGGTCCCTTCCACCGAAGATCCTCCACCGTATCAAACACGGCCGCATCCAGTCGCAGCGTTGCGAGAGTGCGAAATAACAAAGCATCGTCCCAAGCGCTGAACAGCGATTCCGCAAGCACCCGCGCTCGACCAATCGATGGATCCCACTCCCGCCAATCTTTGGGAATGTTTTCCAAATGAAAATAATGAGACAACACAGAAGCCGCAGCCTTCGTGCCCCATCCCCGCNNGGCTTCACTCCAAACTTGGCTACAACGCCCGCGTCATCGCGCAAAATGTTTTGCCGGCGATCCAACTGAACTATGCGCGTCCCCACAACACACTGGGCCAGATCTTTGTCCGGAGTACAAATCAGCACCTGCTGCACGCGCTCGTCTTTGGCTGCTGAAGCCGCGGCGGAAGCCAGCGCATCGTCCGCCTCGAAGTAGACCATCGGCCACACCACTACTCCCATCGCTTCCAGCGCCTCCTCAAGAACAGGAAACTGCGAAAGCAACTCCGGATCGACGCCTTCGCTGGTCTTGTACCCGGGATACAAGTCGTTCCGAAACGACTCCACGACATGATCGGTTGCAACCCCAAGGTGAGTCGCACCGCCTTCGATCATCGACAAAACAGAAGTCAGCACTCCGCGCACCGCGCCAATTTCCTGCCCGTTCACATCCGCCGCGGCAGGCACGGCGAAAAAGTGCCGGAACAATTCATAGGTCCCGTCGATCAAGTGCACATCCATGCGTCGGTCCAGCCCTGCAAACGATGTTATAGGATCAAGCAAGCAGTGTGACACCGCTCACGATCGGGGAGTTCTCGCGTCAAAAGAAACGTCCGTGCTAAATTAACCAGTCCCGCCCCCGCCGGGTCAGTTCGGAGCCTTGAATGACGATTTCCCTGGGATTCTTAAAGTTCGGATTCTTAAAGTTCGAATTCTCAAAGTTCGCCGCCGCATGTGTTGGAGTT
>PLKR01000057.1 GCA_003140655.1 Acidobacteriaceae bacterium
ACGAACAAGTGGATGACAAGGTGGTTGCCCAGGCGGCCGGGCGCGCCTGGAACTCGATTGCCGGAACGCCAGTGACGGACACCAGCACGCACAAGTTGCGTAGCTGTGAGGATTTTCAGGCACTCATTCCGCAATACCTGGGGAAACAACTGGCGGGAGCACGGGCTCTGTTGCTCGAGGACCACGTGCACGCATGTGTCGCGTGCCGGCACGCCGTGGAGCGCGCCCGCGACGGCGAACAGCAAGCCGTTTGGCGGCCGGAAATAAAGCGGCGTAATTTGCCGGTATGGCGGTGGGCGATGGCGGCAACTGCGGTGGCCGTGGTTGCGTTTGTCGCGCTCGCGCTGTCCCGGGGCATCTTCCCAGGGCAACAAGGCNNGCGTTCGCGGCGTGGTTCAGAATGTGGATGGTTCCCTCTATGCCGTGAAGGGTGACACCGTGCATATCGTTCCGGCGGGATATGAGATATGGAGCGGAGATGAGATCCGGACAGCCAAAGGAGCCAGTGCGGTGGTGCGGTTGGTCGACGGTTCGCTGGTTGAGATGGGAGAGCGGGCCGACATTTCGTTGTCGCACGAATGGAAGGGCACGACGATTCATCTCGACGGCGGCCAGGTGATCGTTCAAGCGGCGAAGCAGCGTACAGGTCGGCTCTATGTGGCGACCGGCGATGGCTTGGTCTCGGTGAAAGGGACGATTTTCTCGGTCAATCGTGGCATCAAAGGCTCGCGTGTGGCCGTGATCGAGGGTGTGGTGCGAGTGGACTACGGCGAGCGGACGAGCGAACTGCACGCCGGGGACGAGGTGACTTCAAGCGCCAATGTCTCGACAAATCCCATCTCAGACGAAATCGCCTGGAGCAGGAACGCAGCGAAATACCTTGCCTTGCTGGGAGACTTTGCTGTCCTCGAGAAACGGTTTGCGGCGATTCCGGCACCGGGCCTGCGCTACAGTTCCGACCTGGTGTCGTACGTTCCGGATGACACCGTGGNNGAGGCCAGTCAGATCTTCGAGGACCGCTTGCGGCAGAGCCCGGCGCTGCGCCAATGGTGGCATCAGCAGCAAAAGGGTAACGGACCAAAGATCGAGGACGTAGTAGATCAATTAAAGACGTTCAGTAGCTATCTGGGCGACGAGATCGTAGTCGCCGTGGGGAGGAACGGCGCGACCTACGGAGCACCGATCCTGCTCGCCAGGGTGCGCCAACCGGGGCTGGAATCCTTTCTGGAAAAGGAAAACCGGCAGCTCAGNNTCCTCGGCGAACGGACAGGCACTCCTTGTCTATATCAAGGATGACTTGTTGATGGCGAGCTCGGATGCCGCCGAACTGCAGCGCGCGGCGGCACGGGTGCAACAATCCAGCGCCCGTCACTTTGCCGAAACACCGCTCTACCAGCAGATTGTTCGCTCGTACCAGGAGGGGGCGGGATGGCTTTTGTGTGCGGACATGGAACAAATCGTCGCGGGCAACGTACAAAATGGTAGCAACCACGATCTGCCGCCAGGGATCGGGGACATTAGATACCTGACGATAGAACACCGCGAAGTTGGCGGCAAGACCGACAATCGTGCCGACCTGACGTTCGCTTCTGAACGCCAGGGAGTGGCGTCGTGGCTGGCCGCGCCGGCTTCCATGGGCTCGTTGGAATTTGTTTCGCCCGAGGCCAGTATGGTGACGTCGGCGGTCATTCGAAATCCGAGGAGCATCATGGAAGGACTCTTCCAGATGATAGGGACCGGCGATGCGAACTTCAGCCATCATCTTTCGGAATTCGAGGCGAAGACAGGGGTAAACATGCTGGACGACCTTGCAGCTCCGCTCGGTGGCGAAGTGACCATGGCCTTCGACGGCCCCATGTTGCCGACACCGCGGTGGAAGCTGATATTGGAAGTGTATGATCCGGCGACGTTGCAGGCGACCATCGCGAAACTGGTGGACACTTACAATCGCGAGGGTGCCGCGGAAGGCCGCTCCCTGCAGCTCGCCAAGCGGCAAGTTGGCTCGCAGACTTACTTTGTGATCAGCAACTTGCAGCGCGCGAATTCAGAGGTCGACTACACGTTCGTGGACAGTTATCTGATTGCCGCACCCGATCGGGGCACACTCGCGAGCGCCATTCAAGATCGCCAGGCTGGCTATACGCTGACGCATGCATCGGCATTTCAAGCGCTTCTACCCAGCGATGGATATACGAACTTCTCCGCGATCTTCTATCACAATATCGGGCCGGTGATCGGTCCCATCGCGGAGCAACTNNCGGAGCGCTGACGTCACAGCAGAGGCAATCGATCGATGTGCTGACAGCGAACTCCGCGCCGGGCCTGATTTATGCCTATGGCAAGCCCGATCGAATCGTGGTTGCGAGCAATACCGGCTTTATGGGATTCGACCTAGGCACTCTGCTGACGATGGGCGATAATGGGCCTTTCTTGCCCCAGCTGCTGTTGGGCAGAACCCTTAGCAATTCGGCCAATTCGAGCGATCGTGCACCCCGACCGCAGTCTCAGTGAGTTTGGTGAATATGGCGATACAACGCGGAGCCGCAGGCGTCGAGCATGAGCAAACTCCGTCTGCCGCTCCNNCTCGTCGAACTTCATGGTTTATCGGTTCAGTTTGGCCGCCGCGAAATCCTGCGGGATCTCACGGGTTCTTTGCGCGGGCGCGCAATCGGACTGCTAGGTCCAAATGGCGCGGGCAAGTCTACTCTGATCAATACTCTGCTCGGTTTCTACGCACCCTCCAGGGGTTCGGCGCAAGTGTTTGGCTACGACATCCAAAAGGAAACCAGGCAAATCCGCAGTCTCGTTGGTTACATGCCGGAAAACGATGCGTTCATCTCGCAAATGAGCGCGGTCTCATTCGTTTGCATGATGGCGGAACTCTCGGGCCTGCCTTCTTCCACGGCACTGGAGCGGGCGCACGAGGCACTGTTCTACGTGGGATTGGCAGAAGCGCGTTATCGCAAGCTGGGAACGTATTCCCTGGGGATGAAGCAGCTGGCCAAGCTGGCGCAGGCGATCGTTCATGGACCCAAGCTGCTGATTCTCGATGAGCCGACCGCCGGC
>PLKR01000197.1:0-4178 GCA_003140655.1 Acidobacteriaceae bacterium
GGCGACACCATCCGCGTCTCGCTAACGCCGGCGCCTGGAGGCGACCGGACCGAAGAGGTGCGCGTGGCGCAACAGATTCTCCAATCCATGGGGATTCGCAGCTTCACGCCGCAAGTCACGGCTTGCCCCGGCTGCGGACGCACCACCAGCACCTTCTTCCAGGAAATGGCTGAACAGATTCAGACTTACCTGCGCGAGCAGATGCCGGGCTGGAAAGGCCGCTACGTGGGCGTGGAAGAAATGAAGCTAGCAGTCATGGGCTGCGTGGTCAACGGCCCTGGCGAATCGAAGCACGCCAACATCGGCATCTCCCTGCCGGGAACTTTCGAGGAACCGAAGGCCCCGGTTTACGTGGATGGACGCCTGTTCACCACGCTCAAGGGCGATCGCATCGTAGCGGAGTTTATTGGGATCCTCGATGAGTATGTCGATTCACACTACGCGGCCCGAGAAAGCCAAAAGGAAGAAGTGGCTGCCCGAGGTTAGGCATTTGACGTGCGGTGTGGCTTGGCGCGAACCTGCCAACGGTAATCCAACATTTTGAGGATCTGTCCCTTCCAGTATTCCAGGGCGTGCGTCCCTATTGCCCCGTCAGCATGAAGACCGGATTTTGCACCGGCGCGCCGGTGGTTTGGGAGGACCCCGCGTAAGCTGCCGGCAGGTCAGTGATCAGCGTATCGGCCGGTATGCCGCTACCGCCGCTGTTGTTGGTATTGCTGTCAGTGGTGTTGATGTCGGCGATGGCGCCAGCGTCACACATGCTCACATAGACGTGGCTGCCGTCGACCGCGGCGACGGTGAAAACCCGGAAGCGCGTGGTACTGGGGGAGTACGAAGCAGCCGGGGCGCAAGTAGAGACCGGCGGCACGGCATATTGATTGGTCGCAAACGGGGGCCATGTCAATAACGTCAGAGTTGGCGCGCTGGGATACTGCAGCGTGAGACTATTGGCGTCAAACACGGTGAGACTTGGGATCACGCAGGGCGACGCGGTCACGGTCGGATCCGGGCAGGGCGATGCGGACGATGTTATCTGGTAGCTGGCTACGTAGAACCGGCTGCCATCTGGCAAAGCCGTTACCGAGGTGGGGGAGCATCCTTCGGGACATTGAGTGGAACCTGAGGCGAAGGAGATGGCCGCCAGTTGGATCGGGGTATCGTTGGCTCCGCCGGTATCGGAAAACACATTGACCATGCTGGTCACAGGATTCGTCACGTACAGACGGTTCAGGTGCGGATCAAAGAAAATGAAGTTGGCTCCAGCGCCAACCGGAAGACTGCCCGTAACCGTGTCGGTTGCTGTATCAATGGTCACCAGTTGCCCATCCCCTTGAGTGAGCACGTAGACCTTCTGGCTATCCCCGCGAGCCACCACCCACACGGGAGCAATCCCGGAGAACCCAGTTACGGTGTTCGAGGACAGAGTCGTGGTGTTCAAGCTGCTGACGGAATTGTCCCCTTGGTTGGCTACATAAAGCTTGAGGCCGTTTGGAGTCTCGGCCAAACTGACCGGGTGTTCTCCTACCGTCGCACTGTTGCTGACCACATCCAACGCCGTGTTGATTACCGAAACTGAATTGGAATTGTAGTTCGCCACGTACATAGCGTTATTCTGTGCGCTGCTGAGGAATACTGGCTGCGGTGGGAACGTTGCCGTCGAACCGGACACTTCCACGGCCGTTAGTGCAGGGAGACCCGGGGCCGGGTCCGTATACTGGATAGTTGTCCCGTTGATAGAAGCCAGCACAAAACCGCCGTCGTACGCGTTGGGGTTGCACATCGGCGGGGTGCACCCGGGAATCGCTACGTCCGCGATGACGATCGCGTGGCCGACTGGGACGTTGTTCAAGGGCGCACTGAGCGTGGCCGTGACGAGATTGCCGGTCTCGCTGATCGCAGCGATGCTGGATGTTTGATTGGGCAAGGGGATTGCAGTCACGGGACCAAATCCAATCGCGACGGTGGATTGGGGTGCCGGAGAAAAGGACGAAACCACATCGATGCCGCCCTGGACACTGCTCGCGCTTGCGACAAACAATCTTGAGTTGTTGGGAAGAACGGCCGCGTGAGTGGGATTTCGGCCACTCCCATTAGGTGCATCGGGACCGTTGATGGGAGTTTCAGCAACGATGCTGTCTCCCGAAACGTCAATCTGCATGGCCCCACCCGGATAGTTGGGAACGTTGGCGCTAATGCCAAAGACTGCATGGAAGCTGGCCGGAGTCGGAGCCGGTTCCAGCGGGCATCCAGGAACTGCTCCCGAAGAGCAAGGAATGACCACCGGACGGTATACCTGTCCGCAAGCTAGCCACAGCAAACCTGGAAGTACCATGGCGGCCAATCGGCCCGCACGTCGAAAACTCATCGACACTCCAAAGGAAAAAATTCTAGCTCTACGCTGCGAGGAATTAAACATTCTAACGGCTGGCCACGATCTGCGCTAGTGAGCCGGGCGGCTTTCAGCTTTCGGGCTACGGCTAAATACTCTTTCTGGGATGCGTGAACGACTGGGCAAGTTGGATGGCCGCGAGGATAACGAACGTGGCCGTCACGCGGGAAGAAGACAAACAAGATGGCGGCGAGAGGTTCCCGAAGCCCGACGCCCGAAAGCTGAAGTCCGCCCTAACGCCCGCGCCGTGATTTGCCACCCGCGGCGGCAGTTGGCTCGTCTGAATTGGCGGTGGCCGCGGGCTTTTTCCTGCCTTCCATCTGCGCCAGGCTTTGCTTGAGAGCGGCCATCAAGTCTATGACGGGAGCCAACTTCTTCGGCTTCTCGACCGCCGCGACTTCCCCGCCCTCGAGCTTGGTCTCGATCAGCTTCTTCAAATTCTCCTGGAAGCTGTCTTTGTACTTCTCCGGATCCCATTCGTCCGCCAGCGCTTCAATGAGTTGGTGCGCCACTTTTACTTCGGCTTCTTTCAACTCCACGTCGGGCGCGCCGAAGCCTTCCACCTTCTTCACTTCCTCGGCGTAGTACATGGTGTGCAGCATCAGTCCGCCTTCATGCGGACGCAGGAACACCGTGTACTCGCGGTTGTGCATGGTGATCTTGGCGATGGCAACGTACTCGCTCTCTTCTAACGCCTTTGTGAGCAGCGCGTAAGGACGCCGCCCGGCTTCTTCCGGCAGCATATAGTAGGAAGACTCGAAATAGACGGGATCCACGTCGCCCGCCTTGACGAACTCCAGGATCTCCATGGTCTTGGCGGTTTGCGGCTCGATCTTCTTGATCTCTTCCGGCTCGATGATGATGTATTCGTCTTTGCGGAACTCGTAGCCTTTGACGATGTCGCTGCGATCGACGACCACGTTTTCGAGCGGACAAATATATTGCTGCTTCACCCGCACTTTATCCGTGCGATGCAGCATGTTGAAAGAGATGCCGCTACTGCGCGCGCCCGAAAACAAGCGCACCGGCATGGAAATAAGGCCGAAAGTTAAGTGTCCAGACCAGACCGAAGCTGCCATAATCCCCCTCGTTCACCGGGATGCTACCACGCCCCGGCAATTGCACCACAAACCGCCTAACCTGCCCAGAATAGCGAGTTTAGCCTACAAACGAGCCTTAGATGCACAAATCTTAGGGCACGAGGAACCGAAATGCGAAGCCGGAGGGAATGGGGTTAGGGGCCTGGAAGCCCTAGGGGTTGTAGTTAACTGAACGGGTTCCGGATCTTCGGTGATTTATAGTAGGTTTACCTACGAAGCAAGGCGTTAGGATGAGAACCGTCGGACTTCAACCGCCTGTCGCTTTCCTGCACCTTCCACGTGTTGCCGATCATCTGTGATGCAACGCTCCTGACCCGGAGGAAACCATGCCTGATCCGCGCTATCCCATCGGCAAGTTCACTTACGACGGCCCGCCCACGCCGGAACAGCGTCAGGAACTGCTCCAGCACATCGAGCAAGCGCCGGGACGCCTGCACGCAGCCGTGAAAGGGCTTTCGGACCAGCAACTCGACACGCCCTACCGTCCGGATGGCTGGACCGTGCGCCAGGTCGCGCACCATGTCCCGGACAGCCATCTCAACGCCTACATCCGCACCAAGCTGGCTCTCACCGAAGACGAACCGACGATCAAGCCCTACGACGAAGATCGCTGGGCGCGACTGGCCGACACGCAGGCCACCCCGGTGGAAGTCTCACTGGCGTTGCTGGATTCGCTGCATGATCGCTGG
>PLKR01000197.1:4281-4595 GCA_003140655.1 Acidobacteriaceae bacterium
TCACGTCATCGGTTCAGGTCACTTTGGTCATCTTTTTCCCGTTTTAGTCCGCGGATACGATTTGGTGTGACCATTTTTCCGTCAGCATCTGCCGGTTTGCGGCGCAGCCTGCTTCAAGCGTGTGTTTTCGCGCTCCTGGTCTCGGCCTCCATTGCCCAGCAGCCGACGCCGGTGGCGCCTGCGGCGCCGGAACCGACATCCACAGGGACCGAGCAGCCTCTCGGGACCGTGGTTCGGAACTCCAAGAAGCCAACCTCCGTGCGGGCTAAGAAAGTGATTACGGAAGACGACATGGATGCGATCGCGAACGTGCT
>PLKR01000197.1:4602-6731 GCA_003140655.1 Acidobacteriaceae bacterium
AATCAGGTGGTGAACAGCCTGCGGGAAGAAAACTTCAGCAATGGGTATGAACTTTGCCGCGAGGGCGGCGACTACCAGAGCTGTGAGAAGCGTCGCCGGGCCGAGTATATTGGCGTGCGGCATGATCAGCTCACGATCCGCCGCAATGCCGCTCTGGAGGTACGGATTCAGCACGTGTTCATGAAGGTCCGCGGCGGCATCGGGCGCTACGGTCTCCACTACGACTGGTTCAAGGTTCGCACTACCAACGGCATCGATACTTTTTGAGCTTTATTCTTGATGCGATTGCGTTAGAAGGGCCTCTCAGATCACTCCAATCTTCCACAGCAAATAGCTGCTCGCTTCCCGCAATACCGCATACATGCGCTGCACAACGCTATGCGGACGCGAGTCGGGCCGGGGCGCAACATACACCGGACCGACACCCTCGTGCTCCAGCAATTTCCTGATGCGGAACACGTGATACGCGTCGCTGACCGCCACACAACTGTGCAGCCCGTTGGCCCGCATGATCACGGCTACACGCACCGCCGATTGAGCGGTATCGGAACCCTGAGTCTCGGCGATCAGGTTGCGCTCGGGAATTCCGCGGTGGCGCAGCAGATAGTCGCGGCCCACGCCGCCCTCGGTGAAGCTGGGGTCAGAGGCAGCGCCACCCGTAGTGATGACGATGGGAGCGAAACCCCGGCTAAAAAGATCAGCCGCGTGATCGAGCCGCGCATGGAACACGGGCGAGGGACGCCCGGAATACTCCGCCGCACCGAACACGACGATCGCGTCCGCGGGATGCAACTCCTGCAGCGATCCCTCCCGCACGATGCGAACACCCGTCAGTGCAAGAAACGAAGCCACCGCGACCAACGCCACCAGCCCGAGCGTCTCGAGCCGCAGCAGCCAGCGGCGTCGCGGATGACGTTTAACAGAATCGTCGCTCATCCTTTGGCAAAGAAGGTGGAAATCTCTTCCGCAGGGATCGCGCCTTCGCGGATAACGCGCCAGCGCGCACCTTCGTCAGTCAGGTCAATAATGGTGGAAGCGATATCGCGNNGTGATCGGAATGGCCGCGGCCGTCACCACCGCCAGCGGAATCTTCGCGTTCGGCACGCGCAGGGCCACGTTGCCGGTATTGGCGGTCACTTTCAGGGGCAGGCGCGATCCTGCTTTCACGATGAGGGTCAGCGGTCCCGGCCAGTACTTTCGCGCCAGTGCGTAAAACTCCTCGGGCAACGATTTGGCCAACTCTTCGGCTTGATCCACGTTTTCGATAAGCAGCGACAGAGGCTTGTGGCGCGAGCGGGTCTTGATGTCATAGACGCGATCGACCGCGCGGAGGTTGAACGGATCGGCAGCCAGCCCATAAAACGTGTCGGTCGGCATGCCCAGCACTTCGCCCGCGCGAATCTGGTCAGCGGCGTACTTTATCAGTGAAGTCTCCGGAGTCTCGCTACTGATTTTTAAGATTTCGGCGCGCACGGCGCTCCCTTCGGGCCTGCTTCCGCTTGGAATATTTTGAGAGTGGAACCTACCATAATACGGCAAAGAGCTGCAAGGCGGGTGGGCGGCGTATCATGCAGTGACGATTCAGGCAGTGCCGATTCAGGCAGTGCCGATTCAGGATGAAGAAAACCTCAGAACCCGCCCTCAGCGTGCAGCACAGGCTTCGCCGTATTGAGGGACGCCACAACCCGCTGGTCAAACAACTGCGCCAGGCGTTCTCGCGTGCGGAGCTTACCGAGAGCGGCGACTGTGCCATCGAGGGCTTGCGCATCCTGGAAGAAGCCATTCGCAGTGGTCTGCGCTTCAGCGCAGTATTCTTTCGCGAGTCGGCGCAGGACCGGGCCGAGCGGCTGCTGCCGCAGATTGGCGCCCAGGTCGAAACTTTGCTGCTGCCTGACAAGCTATTCGACAGCCTCGTGCCCAGCGAATCCCCTCAGGGCGTGGCTGCGCTGGTGCGCCTCAAGGAGTTTTCACTCGACGATGTCGTGGAAAGCGAACGGCTGCANNAGCGCGGGCGTGGTGCTCGGTGAAGGTACGGTGAGCCCGTTTAACTCGAAAGTTGTGCGAGCCTCCGCTGGATCGGTCTTCCGCTTGCCCGTAATTCATGCGCACGGGAAGTCGGCGGCTGGCAA
>PLKR01000197.1:6752-12971 GCA_003140655.1 Acidobacteriaceae bacterium
AAGGGCGCGACCGCGATCTTTTTCGGCAACGAAGGCGCAGGCCTGCCGCGAGAAGTAATGGCTAAGATGGATGAATTCATCTCCATTCCGCACACTTCGCAGGTGGAATCTCTCAACGCCGGCGTCGCCGCGAGCATCGTGCTGTACGAAGCGGCGAGGCAGAGAAAGTAAGAACATGTTCACCACAGANNGAGTGTTTGTGTCACGAACTTCATCTGCGCGGCATCGACTTTCGCCGTCAAGTCGATATCCCCGTAGAGTACAAGGGTCTAAAGCTCGATTGCGGGTACCGACTCGACTTGATCGTGCACGAAGAGGTAGTTGTAGAGTTGAAATGTGTTGAAAGAGTTCTACCGGTTCATGAAGCCCAACTGCTCACATACATGCAGCTGACCGGGAAGCGAGTCGGTCTTCTCATTAATTTCAACGTCCATTGTTGACCAAGGGCATCACTCGAAGAGTTCTCTAGAGTTCTTTTTGTTTTTCAGTTTTCTCTGTGTCTCTGTGACTCTGTGGTGAAAAGGTTGTCCATGGGACTTTTCCAACCCACTCCGAGCCCCGATAACGCCACCGACCGCACACGACCTCTGGCTGACCGCATGCGTCCGCGCACGCTTGAAGAGTTCTCCGGCCAGGAACACTTGATCGGTCCCGGCAAGCCGCTGCGCACACAGATCGACCGCGACGACACGGGTTCGCTCATCTTCTGGGGACCGCCGGGCACGGGCAAGACTACGCTGGCGAAGATCATCGCCCGCATGACCAAGGCGGAGTTTATCGAATTCTCCGCCGTGCTCGCCGGGATTAAAGAGATCAAGCAGGTCATGGCCGACGCCGAGCGCGCCCGTCAATACGGCACGCGCACCATCGTCTTCATCGATGAGATTCACCGTTTCAACAAAGCCCAGCAGGATGCCTTCCTGCCCCACGTGGAAAAGGGCAACATCCGCCTGATCGGCGCTACCACCGAGAATCCGTCGTTCGAGATCAACGCCGCATTGCTTTCGCGCTGCCGCGTCTACGTGCTGCAACCGCTGACCGAAGATCAGATCGTGCAACTGCTAAAGCGGGCCCTGACGGACGAAGAGCGGGGCCTCGGCGCGACGAAGCTGCGCGCGTCCGACGATGTGCTCAAGAGAATCGCCAGCTACACCAGCGGCGACGCGCGCAGCGCCTATAACGTGCTGGAGGTGGCGGCCAGACTCGCACAGCAGGCGGGAAATCAGCCCGCGGAAATCAGTGAAGATATTGTTCGCGATGCTCTGCAGAGGCGGACTCTGCTGTATGACAAGGCCGGCGAAGAACATTACAACCTGATTTCAGCCCTGCACAAGTCCGTGCGCAACAGCGATCCCGACGCCGCGCTCTACTGGCTCGGCCGCATGATTGAAGCAGGAGAAGATCCGCTCTACATTGCCCGCCGCGTCGTGCGCATGGCGGTGGAAGACATCGGTCTGGCCGATCCCAACGCGCTTTCACTCTGCATGGCGGCGCGCGATGCCGTGGATTTCATCGGCATGCCGGAGGGCAATCTCGCCCTGGCGCAAGCCGTCTTATATCTCTCGGTCGCTCCCAANNTATCAATACGCGCACGATGTCGAAGGCAAAGTTGCCAATATGCAATGCCTGCCGGAAAATTTGCGAGACCGAGTCTACTACCGTCCCACAAATGAGGGCATCGAGAAGCGCATCCGTGAGCGCATGGAAGACATCAGGAAACTGCGCTCGCCCGCAGCCGAAAAGAACGCTCCTTCACACCCCAAGAAAGAATCCTAGGGACACTGCATGTCATCTTATAGGCAGCCGCACGTTTGTGGTTTGCGCCCCACGAGCTGAATCCCATGGCCACGTTTCAAAGAGCCGTCGCCGCTGATGCTGCTCCCATTCATCCGTTGCGCATCGATCAAGTAGCGGATCTACAGAAGGTGCAGAAAGCCGCGCAGAGGATTACTTCGATCCTCGACCTCGATCAACTCATCGACAACATAGTGAACGACGTGGCCCGTTCTTTTGGCTGCGTGGAGGCCAGCATCTATCTGCACGATGAGGAGCACGGAGAGATGGTGATCGCCGGCGTACATGGATGCAGCGTCAACCACAAAGGCCATCGGTTGAAGATTGGCAAGGAGGGTATGGTCGGCTACGCCGCTTCGACCGGCCAGATGCGCTATGCGCCTGACGTGCGCAAGGACGAATACTACATTGGCTGCGAGCACGCCACGCTCTCCGAAGTGGTAATCCCACTTCACGTCGGCGAACGCCTAGTGGGTGTCTTCACCGCATCCCATCCCGAGTTGGACGCGTTTCCCCGGCAGCAACTGAGAATTCTTCAAGCGCTGTGTGATCACGTGGCCGTGGCCGTGAACAACGCCCGCCGCTTCCAATCGGAACGCGCGGAGCGCGAAACGATGAGCCGCGAGGCTCAGGAAGCCCGCGTCATGCAGCAGGCTTTATTGCCCAAAAGTTCGCCGTACATTCCGGGCTTTGTGATTTCCGGTCTCAGCGTCCCCGTCAGCGCCGTTGGCGGCGATTGGTACGACTTCATCCCATTTCCCGATGGCCGCTGGGGAGTGGTACTGGCGGATGTCTCTGGAAAAGGCACTGCTGCCGCGCTGCTGATGTCGGCGACGCGGGGAATGCTGCGGTCTCTGGCAGAGGCCTGTCGCGGTCCGGGCGAGGTTTTGACCAAGCTCAATGGCTTGTTGGTGGAAGACTTTCCGGCGGGCAAGTTCGTCACCTTGGTTTACGCCGTACTCGATCCAGCAACACGCACCGTGATCTTTGCCAACGCGGGACATCTGCACCCACTCTTTATCGATGACGCCGGTGTGCAGTTCCTCGATACTGAACGCGGAATGCCGCTCGGCTTGAGCTGCGGGGACTATTCAGAAACGACCGTGGCTCTATCTCCAGGCTCGCGGCTCGTTTTCTATAGCGACGGCATCACCGAGGCTGTCAACGAAGCTGAAGAGGAATACGGATTGGATCGTCTCGCCGGTCACGTTGCAGGCGGAGACGCCTCGGCGGTAAGCATCGTTGATGACGTCCGCGCCTTCGCGAATGGCTCGGGCGTACGCGACGATGCCACTGTTGTCTTCGTCGGCGTTAAGCGCTAGCTTGCGCTCCGCTCACCGGAATCACATCTTCCTGCATCCAGACCCGTGCTCAGTTGGCCGGGTTAGGTTGAGGCTCCGGCATCTCGCCATGGTCAGCGCGGGGCAGGGTGAACGGAATGATGAGGCTGACGAGGGCCAGAATTGCAACGATGAAGATACTACCTTCGGGTCCGGTGGCTCCGCCGCTGAGGATGGGCTTGCCTGCTGAGTGCGTAGCGAGAAGATGGTGCTGGACAATAAGTCCGCTGTCGGCGACGCCATAGAGAAACGACTGGGCCCAATCCCATGCAGTGTGAAAGCCGACGGCCCACCATAGAGAGCCTGTCCGCCAGAGACTGAAACAGAAGACCATCCCCGCCAGACCAGCGGAAAGCAGCCCTATGGGAGACTCGCCCGGGTTACTGTTGTGACCAAGGCCGAAGAGGATGGAGAAGATGACGGCGGAGGTCCAGAAACCCAACGCTTCGCCGTGTCGCGTCTTGAAGGCCGATCGGTAGATGCCGGCAAGGCCGCGGGTAAGCGTGTACTGCAGGTAGCCGCGAGTAAGGTACTCCTCAGCCAGGCCAACGAAGAGAAAGCCGATCAACCAGATTGCTCCATAACGGAAAATGTCGCTGCCAGAGAGCAGCCGGCTATCGATGACGAGCAGGCCGGTCTTCCAGAGGCTGACCACAAGGAGGGAGAGACAGATGCCTCCCCAAGCTAGGCCGGCAAAGAAATGCGGTACCTTCCGGCTGTCACCGAAACCGTAGACGCCAATGGGACGGCGCTCGATCTTCGACATGATCCAGGTAACGAGGAGCGTTAGGCCGAGGTTGAGGGATTCGGCAATGTACGCGAAAGCGGGGGAAATCTCCGAGCCCGGGTTCGGGGGCGGAGCGGGGTGGAGTTTGTGGGCGATAATTCTTATACAGAGGGCAATCGCTGCGAGAATAGCGATAAAGATGAGCAGGCTCCAGCCGGCGCGGAGGCCGTCCTTGCCGATGATGATCTTGCGCACGGTGGACGGCTGCATTGGTGGGATAGGCTCGGTAGGTGTCAGCGTTGCGTCTTGATTCAAGCGGTTCCTCGTGTGCCAAGCGTTTAGCTTGCATCCTTAGAACCTGTACGCGGCCCGAGTGGTCTTTGTTCCCGAGATTTCGAGACCAGCCCCAGTAACCGGTAGCAC
Source organism: Acidobacteriaceae bacterium (assembly GCA_003140655.1). Taxonomy (GTDB): domain Bacteria; phylum Acidobacteriota; class Terriglobia; order Terriglobales; family Acidobacteriaceae; genus Sulfotelmatobacter. Next base: position 11,037 of record PLKR01000197.1, read on the forward strand.
CTCAGCGGCTCATCGAAACCGCGCCCGATGCTCCTTCAGAATGCATCTGTCCATGACCACGAATATGCCAGCCTTACGTGCCTTCTCAGCAGCTTTCTGGTGGATCACTTGCTCTTGCATCCAGATCGCCGGAACCTTCAACTGAATGGCCTGATCCACAACTTCTTCCACGAACTCCGGCCGCCGGAAAATGTTCACGATGTCGATCTTCTCAGGCACCTCAAGCAACGAAACATAAGCCTTCTCGCCCAGACAGGACTCGATATGCGGATTCACCGGAATAATGCGGTATCCCTGGTTTTGCATATAGGCCGAAACGCCATGACTCGGACGCAGCGGGTCGTCTGAGAGTCCGACCACGGCGATGGTTTTTGCGTGGTTGAGGAGGTCGGTCACAGCATCAGCTTGCGGCAAAGAAGCCATGGGTTCTTTTTCTATTTCTTGTTCGCCGCATCGAGCCTCTGCTTGTAGGTCTTCATAGCCAGCTTGCGAACGGTCTCAGAAACTTCCTTGTTGGCGGAGATGTTCTTCAAGTCCTGTATTTGCAGATGCTTCATCAAACCTAATCCAAGATCGAGCGGCGTGCGCGGGTTCGAGACCAGATTTCGCACCACGATGTAGTTTTTCATGAAGCGGCGCTTCAGCGGAATCTGCCGCAACACCGCTTCCAATACATTCTTCTGGAGGGCGAACTTTTCGACTTCTCCGTCGGAAAGTTTGGGCGCCTCGAGCACCGCCAACGCCACCACCTTTGTGCCGTCGCGAATCAAAAGAGACCGCTCCTCCTTGTTGCCTTTCAACGCCAGCTGGATGCGGCCTTTCACATCAAGACGGTTAATCTTCTGCATCGCGTTGTCGCGGTGGACGGGTTGAGGACGAACAGCGACAGCAGGCTTAGAAGGCGCCGCCACCGCGGAGGCCGCGCTCGCAGACTCGGCCGCAGCTTTTTCCGCGCCGCCGGCAATCTCCGTCATCTGTTTGTTTTGCGACACCGGGAAATAGTCAGTTCCCAGCAAATCCACAATGCCGCCGACCGGCTGGAACGGCTTGTCCTGCTCCGCGGCAATCTCCGGAGCGTGCTCGACCAGGTAAGCGGAAACAGCTTCATCAGGAACTTCTCCCGCTTCGTCGCCTGCTGCGGGAGCCGACTCGTGGACGGTCTCAGCCGTCTTCGCAGCGACGGCTTCATCAACTTCGGGCTCGCTGCCTGCGACCAGAATGGACGGCCCCGTCTGGTTGGCGTTCAGCAGACTGGCAAGGGCGGATGATTGCTCGGCCTGCAAGTATGGGTTCGCCCGGAGAGATTCCAGAACTCCCGCCGCAGCCCGTACCCGCGGGCTGTGCAGCATGGCGTCGATTCCTTCGCGAGATGCGGAGATGGCGAATTTGGCTAACTCAGTATCCGGGATGGACGGATTCTCCAGCAACGCCGGCAGCAGCTTGGGGCGAAGATTCTCACTCGCAATCAAATAGTTGAGTACCTCGCGCGCAGTCTTTGGATCGGAAGCCGCAGCCAGCGAAGCCTGCTCGTCCCAGCCCGCCAAGGTCATGCGGGCGACCTCGCCAAAAATCTTATTATGTTTGGCGAGGTACACCAGGATCTCAATGTTTTCGTCCGGCGGAACTTGCAGCGCACCCTTCGCCGCAAACTGCATCATGTTCGACGGCAGCTTGGAGGCGCGAATTAGATCGATCGTCCGCGGCATGAGTTTACCTCCCGAACTTGCGAGGAAAGGAACTACGAATACTGGCCAGACTCGCCGTGGCGTCAAGCTCCCGGATCGCCAGCTCCAGTTCTCGAATCAGCCGATCCGGCTTGCGCCGACGAAACTCCTCCAACAGGGCCCGGTAGTACCAAAGAGTTCCATCACGCCCACCATTAAAGCGCGCCCAAATCGACTCACCAACCGCCCGGTAGTCGGAGAGAATCGAGCG
>PLKR01000310.1 GCA_003140655.1 Acidobacteriaceae bacterium
AGAAGCAGCATCAAAGTTGGTACTATAATGCGATCCCGCCGCAACCAAGGCCAATGCCTTCCTGCGAGGAATCACAAGCGGAACCTTTACTCACGGCGCCTCTCGCCTCTTCATGCCGAGCGCTACGGTCCGCATCACGCCCGGTTATGGGAGGAGAATGGATGATGGGAAAGTTCGCGAGTGTGACTGCGAGTCTGCCGGCGCTGCTGGTTCTGACAATTCTGCTGGGAGCGCAGGGAGAAGGATTCGCCCAGTCCACGCCCGCGGGACAAGCTCCCGCAACACCGCCTGCGACACCAGCGCCGGCGGCGCAACAGCCCGCCGCGCCAGCTCCCGCGGCCAAGCAGCCCGACAGCAGCCAGGAACCCGCCGATGAGGAATCTCCTTCGCGGCGGAAACGCGTTCACGATTACAANNCCGGAGTGGCTCGCAACGGGAACAAGTATTTAGGGCTGCGCGCGGACTTTATTTTTGCAAATCTGCCGCTGCGCGACTCCACACAGAATCTGGCGCTGGCGACCGGAGCCGCAACCCATGTCTACTCCCTCACACTTGATCCCATCATCAACATCCCTGTAACCAAGCTATACGGCGGATACGTCCTCCTCGGCCCGGGTTTCTACCATCGCTCCGGAAGTCTGAATTCCGACACTACAGTTCCAGGTTCGGGGTGCAATGCGTTCTGGGACTGGTGGGGCGCGTGCCAGAATTCGAATTTCAGTCTTCCTCTCAGCAGCAGCTTTGTCAATTCCAGCCTGAACGAATTCGGATACAACGTTGGTGGAGGCGTAACGTGCAAGATGCCCAGTGGCGTCGAAATCTACGGGGAGGTTCGCATTATGCACGGATCGCACAACGGCATCACCACCGACTATCGTCCGATCACCATCGGGTTTCGCTGGTAGAAGCGGCTCGCCTCGGCTACTCGGATCTGGTTATTCAGGACTGCTCATTCGGGATTAGTTCGGTAACTCCAGAGACTTCCGGCGCGCTGCTGCAATTGCACGAATGACGCGGCTGGCACGGGCTGCGAAACCGCGGCGCTGGAATTAGCTTCGGCCAACGCTGCCTCGACGATGTGGTGCGCGGGCGCGAGCGAGCAAGCCGGATCCGTAGCGGTTGCGTCGCCGGTGAGCAGCAGAGCCTGGCAGCGGCATCCGCCGAAATCTTCGGTGCGCTGGTCGCAACTGCGGCAGGGTTCCGGCATCCAATCTTCTCCGCGAAAGCGCTGGAACGANNTTGCCTGCCGGATTGATGAGCATCAATCTACGTCCCCATCCGCCCATGCAAGCTTTGGGAAAGCGCGCGTAGTAATCGGGTACCACGGAATCGATGCGGATGCGTCCGGCGAGGCGTTTTTCCGCGGCTGCCACCGTTTCGACGGCTTTTTCGAGCTGCGTTCGCGTGGGCAGCAGCGCGGCGCGGTTCTGCAACGCCCAGCCGTAATATTGCGTGTGGGCGATTTCCATGCGCTCGGGCGAAAGCCGCTCGATGAAAGAGATCATCTCATCGAGATGATCGATGTTCTGGCGATGCACCACAAGATTCACGGTGAACGCAATTTTGTGACGACGGATGACGCGGGATAATTCGACTTTGTGCGCGTGCGCTTTGGCTCCGCCAATCCAGTTGGCCGCATCCTCACGTGAATCCTGAAAGCTGAGCTGGATATGATCGAGCCCGGCATCGACGAGGGCCTTTAGTCGTGTTTCAGCAAGCCCGACGCCAGAGGTAATCAGATTCGTATAGAGGCCTGCGGCGCGCGCGCCCGCGATGAGATCGGTCAGATCCGGACGCGCCAGCGGTTCGCCTCCGGTGAAGTGCGCGTGCAGCATGCCCAGCTTGCCTGCTTGCTGGAAAACGTCGATCCACTCTTGGGTGGAAAGCTCCGAACTTACCGCGGCCAGTTCAAGGGGATTCGAGCAATAGACGCAGTGCAGCGGGCAGCGGTGCGTGATCTCGGCGATGAGGGCGAGCGGGTTGGGAATCATCAGTGATGCAGGTGAATCGACCTATGTATTTGTCGTCGAAATAATTTATGCTATGAGGCGATTTAGGTGCTCTCGGGAAGCTCAATTTTACTCTCGAAGGTATTATCTCTTAGGATATCCCCCCTCCCCCTACACCTCTGGAACCCTTGTCCAGCGCGGGTTTCGCAAAATAGGTGTGTCAAAATCTTGATCCCAAAGGATTTAGATATCAAAATCCTGACAGCAAACGACTTACAGGTTTTCCTACGCCATTTGAACCTACTGGCTCCGCTTTGACCATGATGGCCTGATTCCAGGTGGAAGGCAAGGTCGGATGTCACAATGGGCCTGTGGATTGTCAAATGTGGGTTGGGCCGCTGTCGCCGACCGTGATAAAAGATTAAGATTGAAAGGAGGTAAGAGCATGGCAACTCTCGATTGGTCCCAATGCCCCGCCGTGGAAAGCGTGCCGGGAAGACTAAGCGGCGCGTGGGTGTTTCGTGACACCCGCCTGCCCGTATCGACCGTGTTCGAGAATCTCGAAGCTGGCGCGACTGTAGATGAGATTACGGAATGGTTTGACGTTTCGAAAGAGCAGGTCATCGAAGTCCTGCAGTTCGCCGCTCGCAGCCTTGCGGCACCGGTTCCCGCGCAACCGGTAAGCGCGTCCTCCCGAGATGCTCATTCTTTTTGACCATGACGTACCAGCCCCACCGGTTCCGTATCTGATCGACCACACTGTCGTCAAAGCAAGGGACCCAGGATGGGACAGGCTTTCCAATGGCGACTTGCTGGCAGAGGCGGAGCGAGCTGGGTTCGATGTCTTTCTTACTGCTGACAAGAATATCCAGTACCAGCAGAATCTTGCTGACCGCAAAATCGCC